>NZ_SHMN01000022.1:0-65250 GCF_029478525.1 Vibrio sp. 1151_11
GTGCCAAAATCAAGTAAACTTGATTCTGATTGGTCACTCAGTTCATTGATAAATCTTTTTTGATTATCATCAACGAGTGCCCACACAGATTGATAGGTTTATATTGTTAAAGAGCGTTCTTCGCTGGATTGCCGAGGCTTCCTTTGAAGAGGCGGCCATTCTAGCGAGATAATGAAAAGTGTCAAACACTTTATTAAATTATTTCGTCTTACCGATTTGACCTACTGATTGGCTGGCTAACTGGGCTTGAACCCTTACTGGCTGTGCCGTGTCAGTGAGGTCGCATTATAGAGATCGCCGTCACGTTGGCAAGCGTTATTTTATAAAAATTGCAAAAATAGCGCTTAATCACCAAATTACTGCTCAAAGCCTTATTTATTCAATTTTACTAAGATCAAGTAAACATGTTACCCACAGAGTTATGCACATTGGCTGTAATTTTTATCTTTTCAAACGTAGAAAAAGCGCCTTCAGACGCTTTTTCCGTTTCACTCATTTCTTTTTTACACTATGTAGAAGATTAAATACCTGCATCATCTCCTTAGTTATTCTCTTCATGAAGACCACACTCTCTTTTTAAGCCGAAGAAACGCGTTTCTTCTTCATTCATTCCCGGTTCCCATTTACGAGTGGTATGAGTGTCACCAACTGAAAGGTAACCTTGCTCCCATAATGGATGATACGGCAGGTGATTTTCTTGCAGATAATAATGTACATCTTTATTTGTCCAATCAATCACAGGTAGGAATTTAAACACACCATTTTGAATCGCTAAAATAGGTAATGTCGCCCGCGATTGTGATTGCTCTCGGCGTAGGCCAGAAAACCAAGTACCAATATTTAGTTCATCTAACGCTCTTCGCATCGGTTCTACTTTATTAAGGTGATTGTATTGTTCAATGCCAGTAACACCTTGTTCCCAAAGTTTACCGTAACGCGCCTCCTGCCATGATGGACTTATCGTAGCGCTGAAGATATGCAGATTGAGATTTAGGTGCTCCGTGAGCTGGTCAATAAATTGATATGTTTCAGGAAACAAATAGCCCGTATCCGTCAATACCACTGGTATATCGCTTTTTACGCTAGAAACCAGATGCAGCATCAATGCGGCTTGAATGCCAAAGCTAGAAGAAAGCGCATGGGTTCCTTCTAGATTCTCAATCGCCCACATCACTCGCTGCTGCGCTGTTAACGTTTCGAGATAAGCATTTAATGGGGCAAGGCGTAACGTTTGCTCTACTTTAGTTAGCGCCAATAACTCGGACAATTTAGGAACTACTGGTACTTCAAGCATAGAAATCTCTCTTAGAGATGATCACCTCTTCTATAATGCCGGTGCGAATGGTGAAATCGCCAAAACCCTCATTGGATTGACGCTCTAGCGCCCAGCGGCCGACTAGATGGTCAATTTCTTCTAGGATCTGTTTATCGGTAATGTTTTCTTTATACATTTTAGGCACACGTGTGCCCGCTCTATTGCCGCCAAGATGTAGGTTGTAGCGACCGGGAGCTTTACCAACTAAACCAATTTCAGCCAACATGGCTCGGCCACATCCGTTCGGACAACCTGTGACACGTAAGATAATGTTTTCTTCTTTAGGTAACGCATGTTTTTGTAGGATCGTCTCTACATCCGTTACAAATTGAGGGAGGAAACGTTCCGCCTCAGCCATAGCTAATGGACATGTAGGGAAAGAGACACACGCCATCGAATTTTTACGTTGCTCACTCACATTGTCATTGATCAAACCATGCTGACGCGCAATCTGCTCAATCGTAGCTTTTTGTACAGCAGGTACTCCCGCTACGATGAGGTTTTGATTGGCCGTCATACGAAAATCACCTTGGTGGATTTTAGCAATTTCTGCCACACCACTCTTTAGCGGTTTATCAGGGAAATCGAGTAAACGACCATTTTCGATGAAAAGTGTTAAATGATGCTTACCATCGATGCCTTCAATCCACCCAATCCGATCACCACGTTCTGTGAGCTCGTAAGGGCGGCTGACCGCAAACTCAATACCAGCACGCTTTTCAACTTCGGCTTTGAACACATCGACGCCCACTCTATCGAGTGTGTATTTAGTTTTTGCATTTTTACGATTAGACCGGTTTCCCCAATCACGCTGAGTCGTAACCACAGCGGCGGCGACTTCTAAGGTTTTATCCAAAGGAATAAATCCGAAATCATCAGCACGACGCGGGTAAGTAGAAGTATCACCGTGCGTCATGGCTAGGCCGCCACCCACCAGCACATTAAAACCAACTAACCGACCTTGTTCGGCAATCGCAACAAAGTTTAAATCGTTGGCATGTACATCCACATCGTTTTGGGGCGGAATAACCACTGTCGTTTTGAACTTACGCGGTAAGTAGTTATTACCTAAAATCGGCTCTTCATCTGTAGTTTCTAGTTTTTCACCATCCAACCAAATTTCGGCATAAGCGCGCGTTTTAGGTAACAGATGTTCCGAAATCTTCTTCGCCCATTCGTAAGCTTCCTGATGCAGTTCAGACTCCACAGGATTGGACGTACACAGTACGTTACGGTTCACATCACCCGCGGTGGCAATCGAATCAATACCAATGCTGTTTAACGTTTGATGCATCAATTTAATGTTAGGCTTCAATACCCCGTGAAACTGAAAGGTTTGGCGAGTGGTTAAACGAATGCTGCCATATAGGCTGTGCTCAGTTGCAAATTTATCTATCGCTAGCCATTGTTTCGGCGTGATGATCCCGCCAGGCATGCGCGCACGTAACATCACATTGTGCAGAGGTTCTAACTTTTGTTTTGCACGTTCGTTACGAATATCGCGATCGTCTTGTTGATACATGCCATGAAAGCGAATCAACTGAAAGTTGTCAGCACTAAAGCCACCAGTGATGCGATCTTGCAGATCTTGCTCGATCGTCCCACGTAAAAAGTGACTTTCACGTTTCAAGCGCTCGTTATCTGACAATGGGCCTAGCTCTTGTCCTAATACTTCTTGATGATTAGATTGTTGTTTGGTGCTCATTAGTACACATCCCTTTGATAACGTTTTGCTTTGCGCAGATCGTTGATATATGTCTCTGCCTGTTCACGTGATAACCCACCTTGCTGCTGTGCAATAACAATTAGTGCATCATGCACATCTTTCGCCATGTGCGTTGCATCACCACAGACATAAAGATACGCACCGTTTTGAATCCATTGCCAGACCAGTTCGGATTGTTCAAGTAATCGATGCTGAACGTAGACTTTCTCATGTTGATCACGGCTAAACGCCACATCTAGACGACTCAGCACACCGGATTTCAGATATTTTTGCCACTCAACTTGATAGAGAAAATCTTGAGTAAATGTACGATCACCAAAAAACAGCCAGTTTTTTCCTTTTGCTTCACGGTTATCACGCTCTTGAATAAAGCTACGAAATGGCGCAATTCCGGTGCCAGGACCAATCATGATAATAGGCACGTTATCATCTTGAGGTAGTTTGAAATTATTATTGTGTTCAATGAAAACCTTTACCTTGTCGCCCTCTTCTAAGCGCTGGCCAAGATAACTGGACGCTCCCCCAAAACGGTGCTCATCTTGGTGTGTATACTGAACAATGCTGACGGTAAGATGCACTTCATCTTCAACTTCGCTTTGACTTGATGCGATAGAATAAAGACGCGGCGTTAAACGACGTAATAAAGAGAGTAGCGCTTGGGCCGTCAGTTTAGTTTGCTTCTCTCGCAGTACATCAATCACTTGATGATGGCTCGCGTACAATCTGAGCTTCTCTTTATCCTCCACCAGCTCAAGCAGTTTCGTACAACCAGATAACTCAGCAAACTTGGTCACCATCTGAGGATTTGCAGCCGTAATTTCATATTTATGCATTAAAGCACTATGGATGGATAAACTTTCGCCATCGACGTCAACACTTTCGACACCCGATAGCCCAGTCGCAGATAACACGGCATTGACTAACTCTGTATCGTTTTCATACCATACTCCAAGCGCATCCCCAGACTGATACGTTATACCTGACTCACCCAAGTCAATTTCAATGTGGCGCACCTCTTTTCCTGAATCTCGCCCAGTAATTTTTTGACTCGTCAGTAAAGTCGCACTGTAAGGATTTTGCTTACTGTATTGAGATAGATGACTCGTGGTTTGACTCACGGGTAATTGCACAACTTGCGCAGGCGTACTTGCAAAAGCTTCTTTTACCACTGCTAATGCTTTGGCTTTCCACTCGGCGGCTTGATGTTCGTAATCAACGTCGCAATCCACTCGCTCAATAAAACGTTTGGCACCAAGCTGCTCTAAAAATGCATCAAAATCTTTACCCGTTTGGCAGAAAAATTCATAACTGGAGTCACCTAAGCCAATCACACCATATTGCAAGTGAGGTAATTTCGGCGCTTTCTTGGATTGTAAAAATTCATGCAGCGCTAATGCATTGTCAGGGGCTTCGCCCTCGCCATTGGTCGATGCAACAAAAATAACATGCGTTTCTTTCGCAAGATCTTTGCCTTTGTAATCACTCGCATCGAATAATTGAACCGCGATACCGGCAGCCTGAGCTTCTCTTTCCAATCCTTCAGCAAGGCCTTTTGCATTGCCTGTTTGAGAAGCGAAAATAATGGTTAATTGAGTCGCAGGCTCCGTTGATACTAAAGTGGCTGCTTGTGAGCTGGAAGTAGAAATGCTTGATGCTTGAGACTGACTGAGGCCCCAAAAATATCCGCTAACCCAAGCAAGCTGCTGCGGGGAAAGTTCTGAAATAGTACGCTGCAATCCGTTCAGTTGCGCGTCATTGAGTGGGCTAGCTAAACTGGCTAGCTCTTGGGGTATGGTATTTCCTGAAGACATGGTCACGACTTCCCTATTCATTGCGTGACAATAGATTAACCACTCTCTTTAATAACAAGAAAGAATAGATAAGTATGTTTTATAACTTTTTGGAAGTAGGCATTACGCTTAATTCTCTCATTTAGACTCGACTCGAACTTGCTTAAAACCCACCTCCATAGCCGATTTAGAGGCAAGATCCAGATCGGTATACTGGCATTCGTCACCCTGAGAATCGGTTAATAGCACGAACCCACCACGGCAATGCCGAAACTCGACTATCCAATGCCCTTCTTGGAAAGAAGGTTCAATAATGGCTTCGATAAGCTTGTTCTCACGATACAAGTCCCTTAACTCGGTAATCGTCATCACCACACCATTTTCACATTATTCACTCGTGAATTAAGCATGGTACATTTTGCTTATTCTGCTAAGAAATTGCGCAATAATATAATTATCAGTTATAAAAAACGCCACCTTGCAAAGGTGGCGTTTTATGGAAAATGCATTTAGCGCGTAAGTATCGAATCGATACTTAAAATTGAAATTCAGCCCCTAAGAACCAACCATCAACAAAGACAAATGAGTTTTTCGTTTTTGGGTCAAGTTCGGTGAATTCAAGATCAATCACACGATAGCCGCCACGCAATGCGACATTGCCAGCACGAATAGGTATGGAATACTGCAAACCCGCTAGTACATCTGCGCTTTTAATTCCGCCACTATCACCAAAATCAAACTGCCCAATCACATCAACTTGGGTATTGGGAATTTTAATTGTGGCATAGGCATACCAGTTAAAAGTCGTCTTATCAAAACTGTACTTCAAGCTATCTGGTGCTTGATACTGAGAACCACTATATTGAGTGAATGTAACACCCGCATCGAACGACATTAACTGTCGCTCTAACAGATTGTAATACAAGGTATAGTCGTACTTATCAAAGGATGCATAATCCGCCTCAAGCGTAGTATAACGAATACTCGCATTGGGCAAATAAGGTAGCTGATGCTCAAAAGCAACGTGGATTGAAGGTGTCTTCACATCATCACGACGAGTATTGTCGATTTTAGTGCTGCCCCACCACATGTCAGCGCCAACTTCTCCACGATAAAATGATTCTGCTTGAACCGATGCGGTTGACATCATCATTGCCACACTGACCAACGCTAACCAAATTGGTTTATTCATCCCTATTGCTCCCTATTTATTCGCTACTAATTCATGTTCTTAATTGAACGCGATAGTAGCATATTCCTGAAGTGAGTTAACGTTTCGTTGACTGCCACATTAGCGAGGGGTGTACACCACATGACGGAAGAACCAGACCCCCAAAACAATCACAATGATCCAAGGTAGTAGCTTAAACATCACTCCAATCATGCCTAGTAATGCCAATACTATAAAGCCCATGACCGTCGCAATAAACACAGTCGCCAAAGTGATGCCTGTCGCCAATAAAGTTGCAATAAAAACCAATAAGAAAATAAGTTCAAACATGATGTTTTCCTCCGTTTCTCTTACCACTAGCAGATATCGAGCCAACTTGTCATTACCACCTCTGATTTCAAGTCAAGACTAAAAAAATCACAGTTTCTTGGCCAATCAAGCACTTGAAAAGCAATATTTATTTCAATAAAAAAAGCCAAATAACACCGAGTCATTTAGCCTTTCTATTATTGGTAAAAATCACCACTTAAGTTGGTAATTTTTACACATTCAACTCTTTCGGAATTTTTGCTAATGCCGCTTGCACGACTTCAATTCCCGCACCTGGCTTATGCGCATTCTCACTGATATAACGTCGCCATTGACGAGCACCTGCCATATTTTGGAACATACCTAACATATGGCGGGTAATATGGCCAAGGTAAGACCCCTGAGCTAATTGACGTTCAATATAAGGAAACATCTCTTCAATAATTTGAGAACGTTTTTTAATCGGCGTATCCATACCAAAAATGGTCTGATCCACTTCCGCCAACAAATAAGGGCTTTGATAAGCTTCCCGTCCAATCATTACGCCGTCAAGATGCTGTAAATGCTCACTGACTTCAGCTAAGGTTTTGACACCGCCATTCACAGCAATGACTAAATGTGGGAAATCTTTTTTCAGCTGATATGCCCGTGAGTAATCTAACGGCGGTATTTCACGGTTCTCTTTTGGGCTCAAACCACTAAGCCACGCCTTACGCGCATGAATAGTAAACTGTTCACAGCCCCCTTTCTCTGATACCAATGAAATAAAATCAGTCAAAAATTCATAAGAATCCATGTCATCAATACCAATGCGCGTCTTCACGGTTACCGGAATATCAACTACTGATTTCATCGCTGCAACGCAATCCGCCACCAGTTGCGGCTCAGCCATTAAACAAGCACCAAAACGACCATTCTGGACGCGATCGGACGGACAACCCACATTGAGGTTAACTTCATCATACCCATACTGCTGGGCGAGTTTGGCACAATGAGCGAGATCTTGTGGATTTGAACCACCCAATTGTAACGCTACTGGGTGTTCCTCCTCGTTGTAAGCCAAGAAGTCCCCTTTACCATGAATGATCGCGCCTGTCGTGACCATCTCGGTATACAGTAACGTTTGCGAGGACAGCAAGCGATGAAAGTATCGGCAGTGGCGATCTGTCCAATCGAGCATAGGGGCTACTGATAGCTTACAAGGGTGAGTCATGATTTAGATATCCCAATTCAGTCAGTTTCAATGGCTAAACTTACAGCCAAAAACAAAGTTTGGCATTGTAATCGCTTCGAGTTTATAGCGCCAACAGTTCTTCTTCTGTATCGTTTTGCATCGATATAAGGTAATTTAAGTACTATTTTCGTTGCAAACAACGATCACATCGCTAACTAACTCCAGAAAATGTTGTAGGCTACAAGGCTATTAATCTGGAAATAGTATATTATTAAAGTCCAATGGTTATGGTGATGAATTTGGACCACAAGCTAACGAAACAAATAGAAGAACTATGCGCAGCGAGAGGAGTACGACTAACTTCTCAACGAAAGAGAGTGTTTGAACTGATTTGTTCAAGCAAAAAAGCATCCAGTGCTTATGAATTGCTTGAAGATTTAAAGCAAAGCGAGCCCCAAGCGAAACCACCAACGGTGTATCGTGCTCTGGACTTTTTGTTAGAACAAGGCTTTATTCATAGAGTGGAGTCAACAAATAGCTTTATTTCATGTTGCTCTTGTAATGCTAATAAGCATTTTTCACACCTATTAATTTGTGACAAATGTGGCAATGTTATTGAACTTCAAGATGATAGTCTGATAGCCTTGCTAGCAAGCAACGCTGAGAAACACGGTTTTAACATCGTTAATCACGTTATTGAATCTCATGGTGTTTGCCAAACGTGTTCCTCAAGTCTGAAAGTATAAAAACAGTAGAAGAAGGTTATGCGCGCTGAATTTGTAAACCCGTTTTTAGCTTCTTTAATGAACGTGTTAAAAACGATGGCTTCATTAGAGTTGAAGCCACAGAAACCTCGTGTAAAGAAAGATGAGATTGCCCGTGGTGATGTCTCTGGCTTGATTGGTATGGTTGGTAGTCAAAGCCGCGGTTCCATGTCTATTACTTTTGATGAAAGTCTAGCATTGGAAATCATGCAAAATATGTTAGGTGAACGCCCCAACGGTCTCAATGAAGAAGTGACAGATATGGTCGGCGAAATCACCAACATGGTGACAGGCGGAGCTAAACGTATTCTTGCCGAGAGTGGTTTTGACTTTGATATGGCAACTCCGGTTGTTGTCTCAGGAAAAGGCCACACGATTCGTCATAAATGCGAAGGTGCAATTATTATCATGCCGTTTACCTCTCAGTGGGGTAACGCTTTTATCGAAATCTGTTTCGAGTAAGCTCTTTCATTAAAGAAAAAAAGGTTGATACCGTTAAGTATCAACCTTTTTTATTTGGATAAAACCTTACTCACATCCAAGTAAGGTTTTGACGCATTACGCTTTAAATGTCTTAAACGCGTTAATCAAACCATTGGTTGAGCTGTCGTGTGAACTCACTTGAGCATCGTCGGCTAACTCAGGCAGAATTTGGTTTGCTAACTGCTTACCAAGCTCAACGCCCCATTGATCGAAACTGAAGATATTCCAAATAACACCCTGTACGAAAATTTTATGCTCGTACATCGCAATCAGGTTGCCCAAAGTGCGTGGCGTGATCTGCTTAACTAAGATTGAGTTGGTTGGGCGGTTTCCTTCAAACACTTTAAATGGTGCGATTGCCGCCATTTCTTGTGCTGATTTGCCCGCCGCTTTTAGCTCAGCTTCAACGGTTTGCTGCGTTTTTCCAAACGCTAACGCTTCTGTTTGAGCAAAAAAGTTCGACATCAATTTTTGGTGATGATCACCCGCTGGGTTATGGCTGAGCGCTGGCGCAATAAAATCACACGGGATCAATTTTGTTCCCTGGTGGATCAATTGATAAAAGGCGTGTTGACCATTAGTACCGGGCTCACCCCAAATGATTGGACCCGTTTGGTAAGTTACCGCTTGACCGTTACGATCTACGTATTTACCGTTTGATTCCATATTGCCCTGTTGGAAATAAGCGGCAAAGCGATGTAAGTATTGGTCATAAGGCAGAATCGCTTCTGATTCGGCGCCGTGGAAGTTGTTATACCAAATACCAATCAAGGCTAGGATCACAGGAATATTTTGCTCAAAAGGTGTCGCCACAAAATGTTGATCCATCTCATGCGCGCCGGACAGCAGTTCCACAAAGTTGTCATAGCCTACAGCCAATACAATGGATAGACCAATTGCTGACCATAGTGAGTAGCGTCCACCGACCCAATCCCAAAATTCGAACATGTTGTCTGTATCAATACCAAACTCAGCGACTGATTTCGCATTAGTCGACAGCGCTGCAAAGTGTTTTGCAACATGAGTTTCATCGCCTGCTTCCGCTAAGAACCAATCACGAGCCGTATGTGCATTGGTCATGGTTTCTTGGGTGGTAAACGTCTTTGAAGCCACTAAAAATAGCGTGGTTTCTGGATTGACTTTTTTCAACGTTTCAACGATGTGTGTTCCATCAACGTTAGAAACGAAATGAAGATTAAGATGATTCTTATACGGCGCAAGTGCTTCTGTGACCATGTATGGACCAAGGTCTGAACCACCAATACCAATGTTGACAATATCGGTAATCGCTTTACCAGTGTAACCTTTCCATTCACCAGAAATCACTCGTTCAGAAAACGATTTCATCTTCTCAAGTACCGCATTCACGGCTGGCATCACATCTTCACCATCAACCATGACCGGTGTGTTACTGCGGTTGCGTAACGCAGTGTGCAGTACGGCACGGCCTTCAGTTTGGTTGATCGCGCAGCCTTGCAGCATAGCGTCGATGGCTGACTTTAGTTCAGTCTCATTAGCCAGTGCTTGTAAATGTTGTAAGGTCTCTTCGTTGATCAAATTTTTTGAGTAATCAACAAGAATATCTGAACCAAAACGAGTCGAGAATTTATCGAAACGTTGTGCATCTTGTGCAAAAAGCGATTTAAGGTCCATATCTTGCGCTGATTCAAAATGCGCAGTCAGTGCTTTCCAAGCGTTGGTTTGCGTTGGATTGATATTTTTCAACATGGTATCTATCCCGATGTGACAGTAGGTTTTATTCCTATCATTCCTAAACTCTGTTTCAAAATGATGGAATCCCCGATTGAGCAAAAAAAGAAAATGGTATCGACTGCCTATATTTGGAAGGCAACACGTCGTTATTCGTTTTGTGAGCGCCATTATGACGCAGCTTACCCGCTCTCATATTGAGTTAGGTCAGGTAAACCTAATGGGTGCATACTCTGGCTTTATTGATACGACATCTCAACACGAGAAGTGAGTTTCGTCACTAACTCGTAAGCGATCGTGCCAATGTGAGAGGCCACTTCTTCTGCTGGTAGCTCTTTTCCCCATAAAATAACCTCATCACCCACCTTATCGCAGGCTTGTGGACCGAGATCGACCGTAAGCATATCCATTGAAACTCGCCCTGCAATCGGCACTTTACGCCCATTGACAACAACCGGAGTTCCATTGGGTGCAGTACGAGGATAACCATCGCCATAGCCAATTGCGATAACACCAACCTTAGTGTCACGTAAGCTTGTCCAAGTGGCACCGTAGCCGACACTCTCTCCCGCTTTAACATCACGCACTGCGATCAAGTGAGATTTTAATGTCATTACAGGTTGATAGCCCAGCGCTTGCGCCGAGTTATCATCAAAAGGAGAAACGCCATACATAATAATACCTGGGCGAACCCACTCTAACTGGCTGTGCTTCCAAGCTAATAAACCAGCGGAGGCAGCAAGTGATCTTTCACCCTCATGACCTTTTGTCATTGCTAAAAACAGCTCAATTTGCTCAGAAGTCGTTGATTTATCGAGTTCATCGGCACAACCAAAATGACTCATATAACGCAATGGCTTCACTACGTTTTTACACGCTTGCAAACGTTCTAAAAAATCGGGGTATTGTTCTGGGCGCACACCTAAACGATGCATTCCGCTATCGATTTTCAACCAAACATTGACTGGGACATCTAATTGAGCTTGCTCTAAGGCGACTAACTGCTCCTCACAGTGAACAACGGTTTGAATGTTATTGGTCACCAATACAGCAAGATCCATCGGGGAATAAAAACCTTCAAGCAACAAGATAGGTTTTACCACACCGCTCGCTCTCAGTTGCAGCGCTTCTTCAATGCGCGCCACGCCAAATGCATCCGCGCCTAGTGCATGTTTCGCAACATGCCGAAGCCCATGACCATAACCATTTGCTTTGACCACCGCCATAATTTTACTGTTTGGTGCCTGCTGTTTTACTCGCTGTAGGTTGTGCTTTAACGCATCGAGATCGATGCAGGCGGTTGCCGCTTTCATGTAGCTCATCAAATTACTCATCGTCAAATGCAGGGCCTGCATAGTTGTCAAAACGAGAATACTGCCCTTGGAAGGTCAACCGTACAGAACCAATCGGGCCGTTACGTTGCTTACCTATAATAATCTCTGCGATACCCTTTAACGAACTATCAGGGTGATACACCTCGTCGCGATAAATGAACATGATCAAATCGGCATCTTGTTCTATCGAACCGGATTCACGCAAGTCGGAGTTGACTGGGCGTTTATCGGCGCGCTGCTCCAACGAACGGTTAAGCTGCGATAAAGCCACCACGGGCACATTCAATTCTTTAGCCAGCGCTTTTAACGAGCGAGAGATCTCCGCAATTTCTAAAGTACGGTTATCCGATTGCGAAGGAACTCGCATCAACTGCAAGTAGTCGACCATGATGAGCGACAAGCCGCCATGCTCGCGCGCAATACGACGAGCTCTAGAACGAACCTCGGTAGGCGTGAGGCCTGAGCTATCATCTATGTACATATTTTTCTTTTCCATGAGAATACCCATGGTAGACGAAATTCGTGCCCAATCCTCATCATCCAGCTGCCCAGTACGAATTTTGGTTTGATCAACGCGAGAAAGCGATGCCAACATACGCATCATGATTTGTTCAGCTGGCATCTCAAGAGAGAAGATAAGAACCGGTTTTTCTTGCTCCATGGCCGCGTTTTCACACAAGTTCATGGCAAACGTCGTTTTACCCATAGAAGGGCGAGCAGCTACAATGATCAAATCAGAACCTTGTAAACCAGCCGTTTTCTTATTGAGATCAGCAAACCCCGTATTCACGCCCGTGACACCATCTTGTGGTGTTTTATACAGCAGTTCAATACGCTCTAAAGTTCTTTCTAAAATCGAATCGACATTCTGCGGGCCTTCATTTTCGCTGGTACGCTCCTCAGCAATGGCGAACACTTTACTTTCAGCCAGATCGAGCAAATCTTCCGAACTGCGCCCTTGCGGATCATAACCTGCATCCGCAATCTCATTGGCAACACCGATGAGGTTACGCACCAATGCTCGTTCCGCTACGATTTCAGCATAAGCATTAATGTTAGCCGCACTGGGCGTATTTTTCGCCAAATCCGCTAAATAAGCAAAACCGCCGACATCTTCCAACTGTTCGCGACGCTCGAGATACTCAGATAATGTAATAAGATCGAGCGGCTTACTGGCTTCCAAAATAGATTTAGCTGCATCAAAAATTAAACGATGCGCACGGCTATAGAAGTCTTTGCTGACCACACGCTCAGCCACCGTATCCCAACGTTCGTTATCCAATAGCAAGCCTCCAATCACTGATTGCTCAGCTTCGATCGAATGTGGAGGAACTTTAATTGCGTCGACTTGTGCGTCAAACGGTTTACGATTTCGTTGATCTGTTCGTGGTGCAGCCATGACTTCGCTCAATACTATCTAATGACCGACCATTATAGCCAGAATAGATCATTTGTAATTATGTAAACGAAACTTTGTGTTTATCTCGTAGAGAATTAACCTCATGCTGACCAAACAGAACCGCCCTACACCTACTATTTCGCCCACTATTTTTATTCACTTTAGGGGTACTTCGTGTCCAAAATTTGGTTTCTTAGTTTTAGCCTGTTCGCGATGAATGCAGCTTATGCTAATGAGGATCTTAAAAACGATACGGAAATCGAAGTTCCTTCTCCTTGGAATAGCCAAGTCGAATTAGGTTACCAAGCCCACTCAGGTAATACTGATTCAGAGTCATTGAATTCACGAGTCAAGACAGAATACATAACAGGTCGCCATCGAACCAATGGTGAGTGGAAATTGTATCGTCTTGATAAAAATGGAAAAGAGAATAAGCGGCAGGCAAACTATTCGCTGCAAAGTGACTATAAGTTAGCTTCAAAAGCCTATCTATACGCAAACTTTAACGGTGTTGATTCAAAATACAGCGCCTATTTCAAAGACTACACGCTATCTGGTGGAATGGGTTACCAATTGATGAATACCGACATATTGCTATTAGAGATTGAAATAGGGCCCGGTTTTCGTTACCAAAAACCCAACCTAGATGAGATATCAAGTACAGATATTGTATTTGCAAATACAGTCGAAGAAGTCATATTTCGTGGTAACTTAAAAGGTGTTTGGGCAACTTTCGATAATTTAACCATCTCCTCTGAACTGACTCTTGTCGCAGGAGAAAGTAATATCAGAACCGATAGCGAACTCATTTTAACCAATCACATTACTGATTCGATTGCGTTGAAAGTGAACTTGTCTCGCCAATACCACGATAAGGTTCCAGCAGGACTAAGTAAAGCCGATAGCGTCACTTCATTTAGTTTACAGTTTCGTTTCTAGGTAGTTTGAAGATAAAAAAAACACCAGCCAAGGCTGGTGTTTTCAATTCATCCGAAGACTGAAATTACTCAGCAACGATTTGAATTTTCGCAGTTGCAAACACTTCTGAGTGAAGTTGGATGCTCACTTCGAAAGAACCTACGTTACGTAGAGCACCTTCAGGTAGACGAACTTCGCTCTTAGATACTGCAACACCTGCCGCTGTAATAGCGTCAGCGATATCACGAGTACCAATAGAACCAAATAGTTTACCTTCATCGCCCGCTTTAGAAGTAATAACAACAGCTTCAAGAGCGTTAACTTGTTCAGCACGAGCTTGAGATGCAACAAGTTGCTCAGCAACTTTAGCTTCAAGTTCAGCACGACGAGTTTCAAACATTTCAACGTTAGATTTAGTTGCCATTACAGCCTTACCTTGTGGGATAAGGAAGTTACGAGCATAACCAGATTTCACGCTTACAGTGTCGCCAAGGCTGCCTAGGTTACCGATTTTATCAAGTAGAATAACTTGCATTGATTAATCCTCTTTCTTAATAAACGGTGCCAATTACTGATGTTTATCAGTGTATGGCAATAGAGCTAGGTAGCGAGAACGCTTGATTGCACGAGCTAGCTGACGTTGGTATTTAGCGCTAGTACCAGTGATACGGCTAGGTACGATTTTACCAGCTTCAGTTATGTAGTTTTTAAGAGTTGCTACATCTTTGTAATCAATCTCTTGTACGCCTTCTGCAGTGAAACGGCAGAATTTACGACGACGGAAGAAACGAGCCATGGGCTATCTCCTGATCTTAAATTTGAGTAATGTGGTCGGCATGTAGCACCAATTTACCTACGCCATTATGGCTAGTTTGGTAAGCGACAAAGCCACTTACGGTTATGGTGCTGCCTTGTACTAAGTGTTGAGTGAGATTCGTTGACCTTTGCCCACTGACGACTACCGGCATACGACAATAGACTTGTCTCGGTAAATCAGCTTCTATCACTGTTGAGCGATGTTCAAGCCAGAAACGGCAATGTTCAATACCCGCAGGACTTTGGCTTCGAATGGGAGGTTTTGCGACAGTGCCACTCAACTCCATCCGATTGGTCATCAAATCAATTACTCAGCGTCTGCATCGAAACGAGTTTCATCACGCTTAGAACGCTCTTCTTTAGCTTTCAGCATGATTGATGGCTCGGTGATAGCAGCTTTAGTACGCATGATCATGTTACGTAGAACTGCATCGTTAAAACGGAAAGCAGTTTCTAGCTCATCAATCACAGCTTGGTCAGCTTCAACGTTCATAAGAACGTAGTGAGCTTTGTGAAGCTTGTTGATTGGGTAAGCCATTTGACGACGACCCCAATCTTCTAGACGGTGGATAGTACCGCCAGTTTCAGTGATAGAACCAGTGTAACGCTCGATCATGCCAGCAACTTGCTCGCTTTGATCTGGGTGCACCATGAATACGATTTCATAATGACGCATCGGTTGCTCCTTACGGATTATTCAGCTTCCAGGTTTGGCTCGGTCGTCCATAGGAAGCAAGGAACGAAAAAAAAAGACCGAGAATTAAGGACGGCAAATAGTACAGAAACGAAGCAGGATTAGCAAGGGAAATGTACTAAGGGTCACATCAAACAAAAAGGGAAGCCTAAGCTTCCCTTTTTAATGCAGTGTGTGCATAAATTATCGAAAATTAAGCGATAACTTTAGCAACAACACCAGCACCTACTGTACGACCGCCTTCACGGATCGCGAAACGTAGACCTTCATCCATCGCGATTGGAGCGATTAGCTCTACAACCATTTGGATGTTGTCACCTGGCATTACCATCTCTACGCCTTCTGGTAGAGAGATATCGCCTGTTACGTCAGTTGTACGGAAGTAGAACTGTGGACGGTAGCCTTTGAAGAACGGAGTATGACGGCCGCCTTCATCTTTAGACAATACGTACACTTCTGACTCGAACTTAGTGTGTGGAGTGATTGAACCTGGTTTCGCTAGTACTTGACCACGTTCTACTTCATCACGCTTAGTACC
This sequence comes from Vibrio sp. 1151_11, assembly GCF_029478525.1. NCBI lineage: Bacteria > Pseudomonadati > Pseudomonadota > Gammaproteobacteria > Vibrionales > Vibrionaceae > Vibrio > Vibrio sp. 1151_11. The sequence continues at coordinate 16,142 of NZ_SHMN01000022.1, forward strand.
ACGTAGAAGTGCACCAACGTTCTCACCTGCACGACCTTCGTCAAGCAGCTTACGGAACATCTCAACACCTGTACAAGTCGTTGTGATTGTGTCTTTGATACCAATGATCGCAACTTCATCACCTACACGTAGGATACCGCGCTCGATACGGCCAGTTACTACTGTACCACGACCTTGGATTGAGAATACGTCTTCGATTGGTAGTAGGAATGCTTGGTCTACTGCACGCTCAGGCTCTGGAATGTAAGTGTCTAGCGCTTCAGCAAGTTCAATGATTTTCGCTTCCCACTGCTCTTCGCCGTTTAGTGCGCCTAGTGCAGAACCTTGGATAACTGGTAGGTCATCACCTGGGAAATCGTACTCAGATAGAAGCTCACGAACTTCCATTTCTACTAGCTCTAGAAGCTCTTCATCATCAACCATGTCACATTTGTTCATGAATACGATGATGTAAGGAATACCAACTTGGCGACCAAGTAGGATGTGCTCACGAGTTTGTGGCATTGGGCCATCTGTTGCAGCAACAACTAGGATACCGCCGTCCATTTGCGCAGCACCTGTGATCATGTTTTTAACATAGTCAGCGTGTCCTGGGCAGTCTACGTGTGCGTAGTGGCGTGCTGGTGTATCGTACTCTACGTGAGAAGTATTGATTGTAATACCGCGCTCGCGCTCTTCTGGAGCGTTATCGATAGATGCGAAGTCTTTCGCTTCACCACCGTACACTTTTGCAAGTGTAGTACAGATAGCAGCAGTTAGAGTTGTTTTACCGTGGTCAACGTGGCCGATAGTACCAACGTTTACGTGCGGTTTCGTACGTTCAAATTTTGCTTTAGACACGATCGTGTTCCTTCCTAGTTATGATTCGTCTTGAGTCACATATAGCTCAAGACGCGCCAGAAATTGCTATTTTATGCGCCAACTCTCATCAGCGCAATAGATTCGTTATTAAACAAATAACAGTTAACCACGTTCTGCAATGATTGCTTCTGCAACATTTTTTGGCACATCAGCGTACTCTGCAAACTCCATGGAGTAAGAGGCGCGACCCTGAGTGGCAGATCGTAAGTCTGTTGCATAACCAAACATTTCCGATAGAGGGACTCTAGCATGGATAATCTTAAGGCCTGCATGGCCTTCATCCATACCTTCAATCATGCCGCGACGACGGTTTAAGTCACCCACAACATCACCCATCCAATCTTCTGGAGTAGTTACTTCAACTTTCATCATTGGTTCAAGAAGAACAGGCAGCGCTTCTAAAGCACCTTTCTTGAACGCCATCGAACCAGCAATCTTAAACGCCATCTCGCTTGAGTCGACATCATGATATGAACCATCGAATAATGTCGCTTTCACATCCAGAATCGGATAACCAGCTAACACACCGTTGTTCATTTGCTCTTCGATACCTTTCGCAACCGAGCTGATGTATTCCTTAGGAATCACACCACCAACGATTTCGTCGACAAAGACAAAGCCTTCACCGAGTTCCGCAGGTTCAATCTTAAGCCAAACGTGACCATATTGACCACGACCACCAGATTGACGAACGAACTTGCCTTCTACTTCCGCTTTTCCACGGATAGTTTCGCGGTAAGCCACTTGTGGTTTACCAACGTTACAGTCCACACTGAACTCACGCTTCATGCGATCAACAATGATGTCTAGGTGAAGCTCACCCATACCAGAGATCAACGTTTGACCTGTTTCCTTATCGGTTTCGACACGGAAAGATGGGTCTTCCGCCGCCAGTTTACCTAGCGCAATACCCATTTTTTCTTGGTCAGCTTTAGAGCGAGGCTCTACCGCAATTTGAATCACTGGCTCAGGGAATTCCATGCGCTCAAGAACCACTTTGTGGTCTGGGTTACACAGCGTATCGCCTGTCGTGACATCTTTTAAGCCGATCGCAGCCGCAATATCGCCAGCACGAACTTCTTTAATCTCTTCACGTTTGTTGGCATGCATCTGTACGATACGACCAAAACGTTCTTTTTTCTGTTTCACTGAGTTGTAAACGGCATCGCCAGAGTTCACCACACCAGAGTAAACACGCATGAAAGTCAATGTCCCAACAAATGGGTCAGTGGCAATCTTAAATGCAAGTGCCGAGAAAGGTTCGTTGTCGTCAGCGTGACGTTCTACTTCGTTCTCGTTTTCATCCACGCCTTTAATGGCTGGTACATCTACCGGTGAAGGCAAATATTCAACAACCGCATCCAATACCGCTTGTACGCCTTTATTTTTAAAGGCACTACCACAAGTGGCCAATACGATTTCATTGTTAATGGTACGAGTCCGTAGCGCTTGTTTGATTTCCGCTTCTGTCAGCTCGCCGTCTTCAAGATACTTTTCCATTAACTCTTCACTAGCTTCCGCTGCCGCTTCAACTAGGTTGTTGTGCCATTCTTCGGCCAACTCAAGCATATCTTCTGGAATGTCTTCGTAAGTAAACGTCATGCCTTGATCGGCTTCATTCCAGTTGATGGCTTTCATCTTGATAAGGTCGATGACACCTTTGAACTCTTCTTCCGCACCAATATTTAATTGAATAGGAACAGGAGTCGCACCAAGACGATGTTTAATTTGGTTTACAACGCGTAAAAAGTCTGCGCCAGCACGGTCCATTTTATTAACGAACACCATGCGAGGAACACCGTATTTGTCAGCTTGACGCCATACAGTTTCAGACTGGGGTTCAACACCAGATGAGCCACAGAATACAACCACTGCACCATCAAGCACACGAAGTGAACGCTCTACTTCAATTGTAAAGTCAACGTGTCCTGGGGTATCAATGATGTTTACGCGATGATCTTGGAACTGTGCTTCCATACCACGCCAGAAGGTTGTCGTAGCAGCAGAAGTGATAGTGATACCACGTTCTTGCTCCTGCTCCATCCAGTCCATGGTTGCAGCACCATCGTGAACTTCGCCGATTTTGTGAGAAAGGCCAGTGTAGAACAGAATACGCTCAGTAGTGGTTGTTTTACCTGCATCTACGTGAGCACAGATACCGATGTTGCGGTAGCGCTCAATAGGAGTTTTCCGAGCCACGATTGTATCCTCTTACTAAGGTAATCCTTAGAGTATGAAAATGTGCTGCGAGAGAACCTCGCAGCACAGAAGGTATTACCAGCGGTAATGAGCGAATGCTTTGTTCGCTTCTGCCATACGGTGAACGTCTTCACGTTTCTTAACAGCAGTACCTTTATTTTCTGACGCGTCTAGCATTTCAGCAGCTAGGCGAGCAGCCATAGATTTTTCACCACGCTTACGCGCAGCATCAACTACCCAACGCATAGCAAGTGCGTTACGGCGAACCGGACGTACTTCTACTGGCACTTGGTAAGTTGAACCACCCACGCGGCGAGATTTAACTTCGACCGCTGGACGTACGTTTTCAAGAGCTTCTTCAAATACAGCTAAGTGACCTTTGCCAGATTTCTCAGCCATAGTGTCTAGTGCAGTGTAAACAATTTTCTCTGCAGTAGATTTTTTACCGTCAACCATAAGAATGTTAACGAATTTTGCCAGCAGTTCAGACTTGAACTTTGGATCTGGAAGGATCTTACGCTGACCAATAACGCGACGACGTGGCATGGATATTCTCCGTTGTCTTTTTCAGGTTATCCAAAACTTTTCAGTTTCTTCAAAAATTAAATAATTTAGTGTTTGGCCTTACTTAACGGAAATCCATTAAGATTTAGGACGTTTCACACCGTATTTAGAACGAGCTTGTTTACGGTCGTTTACGCCTGCACAGTCAAGTGCACCACGGATTGTGTGGTAACGCACACCTGGAAGGTCTTTTACACGACCGCCACGGATAAGAACAACTGAGTGCTCTTGAAGGTTGTGACCTTCACCGCCGATGTACGAAGTCACTTCGAAGCCGTTCGTTAGACGAACACGACATACTTTACGAAGTGCTGAGTTAGGTTTTTTAGGTGTAGTAGTGTAAACACGTGTACATACACCACGTTTTTGTGGGCACGCTTCTAGTGCTGGCACGTTGCTTTTAACAACTTGCTTTACACGAGGATTGCGGACCAACTGGTTAATAGTTGCCATTAACTAGCTCCTGAATTTACTTAAAGTAAGCTTTGTGAAAAATCTAGTCCCTAGTGCACTTAGTACAAATAGGGACGCAAAATTCTATGCAGCAGTGAGAGGTGTGTCAAGAAATATACAGATCTTTTTTAACCACCATAAGTAAAGGGTGGGTAATAGAGGGGTAATAGTGATAAGAAAATCTACCAAGTGATTGATTTTTCATGATTAGTAGTAAGCTCAACCAAACCAGAGAAATCCACTTTGGTAATTTGTACTGAGCAGAGATCCTGCACCCCACGCGCGCAGAGATCCTCAAGTAAGACATAAACCCTGTTCAGATCGTTGAGTAGTAAAAAAGAGCCCGCACTAGGGTTACTCATATAAACTGCTTCTTCAACCAAGATAATACTATCCTCAGCCAAACAATAACGCTGCGCTAAGGCCAGTTTTGCCGTGTCTTTTACAATATGCAGCATAGGTACACCTTAGAAAGTTAGTACTTGATCGCACTCGTGAAGTAACTGAGCGATTTGCTGAGGCGATTTTTTTTCAACATCAATTACCCATTGAGCTGATGCTAACCCCAACTCTTCAACGCTTTGCTCACACAGATAAAGGTGTTCAATATCGTATAACTCAAGCAGTTTAAACGCACTGATGTAATCACGGCTAAGCAGTTGTTGCGGTAATTGGTTGGCGACGATTTGCGTCACGCCAAACCCAACAAAAAAGAGCGAGATCGCATCACAATAGGCAGAGGCTGCCAGTACAGCATCCAGCCCTTCTCTTCCAGCCGAACTAGAATGAGGCGAAGAATGAAAAACAAAACCGATTTTTTTCAAAACTGTACCACTCGATCTTGAGTCAATAACGCTTCAGCCAAACTTCCTAACCCAGTTTGTGCAAAACCTTGTGCCAAATTATACGCAGTGAGCTGGTGTTGCTGAGCTTCATTTTCACTGATGATGCCACGACGCAACGCTGCAGCAACACAGGTTTCTAAGCGTACATGGTGTTCAGTAGACAGCTTCTGCCATGCTTTCACAAGATGAAACTCATCGTTTGCAGGCGCGGTGATCGCAGAGCCATTGAAAACACCATCTTGATAAAAAAATACTTGCTTGAGTGAATGCCCTTTTGCTAGCAATGCACAGGCAAACAGATAAGCACTACGCGCTGCCTGTGTGCCATACACTGAGCCATTGACCAATAATGTGTAACTCAATACTGGCTCCACTAACATTCATCTCCGGTCTTGCGTTGGCGAATGTAGAGATAGACAGTATGTTTAGAGATATTGAGCCGATCAGCTACGCGGTTAATCGCATCTTTGATGTCAAAAATGCCTTTGTCGTACAGCTCCATCACGATCTGACGGTTCTTGGTATTGTTAGACACTGATTTATCGGCGTTGATCTCTTCGATGGTACGCTCTACCGTCTGATCCACCAGCTCTTCTACATCACTGGCAAAGTTAACCGATGAGGCGGCTTCCTGAGCTTCCTGAGTCGGCATGAATGATTGCAGAACTTGTGAGAACGGAGCATCTAAATTGACGTTGATACAAAGTAAGCCAATGACTCGGTTATCACCATTACGAATCGCGACCGTAATCGATTTCATCAACACACCACCCTTGGCGCGAGAGAAATACGATCGTGAGAAGTTACGCTCCGATCCTTCAATGTCTTTCAACATACGCAGTGCAAGATCAGTGATCGGGGAACCCACTTGACGTCCCGTGTTTTCACCATTGGCAATTTTAATCGCCGAGGTATTGAGATCTTCCAATGAGTGCAGAACGATCTCACAAAAAGGGCCAATCAGGCTGGCGATACCGTCAACCACAGCTTCATAAGATCGAAGAATGATTTTATCGTGATCACTAAATGGCATCACGTGCACGGATTCCATTTCAAGCAACATATCCGCGTTTAGAGTTTCTGTCGTTGTCACTGTTATCTAGCCTTAGAGCGAAAAATCAACAAATTGACGTAAGTTTATCAGAAAATTTTAATCGAAAACTCTGTTAAGTCACTAACAAGTGATTTAGGACAACTAATTCGTGAGTCGTTAGAGACAGAAAAGGCCTGATTCATCAGGCCTTTGAGCTGGTTACAACGGTTCAACAATGGCTGATATTATTTAGCTGCATCGCTACTGTTATCAATTTTTAGTAACTCCACTTCAAACACAAGTGTTGAGTTTGCTGGAATAGTCGGCGTATCTTGCTCACCGTAAGCCAGTTGCGGCGGGATAACAAACTTGTATTTTGATCCCACTTGCATCAGTTGCACACCTTCTGTCCAACCAGGAATAACCCGATTGAGTGGGAATGTCGCTGGCTCACCACGATCATACGAGCTATCAAATTGAGTACCGTCAGCCAGTGTCCCTTTGTAATGCACTTGAACGGTATCGGTCTCTTTTGGTGACTCACCTTTTGCTGGCGTCAGTACTTGGTACAGTAAGCCAGATTCAGTTTTCTTTACGCCATCTTGTTTTTCAAATTCAGCGCGGAATTCGTCACCAGCTTTTTCAGCAGCAGCCGCTTTTTCAGCGGCTTTCGCTTGCATGGTTTCAGAAACGCGTTTATCTAGAGCTTCTAGCGCTGCGCGTGTATCTTCTTCACTCAACTCAGCATTGCCGGCGAAGACATGTTCAATCCCTTTTAGAACCAGATCTTTATTCAGATTGATACCAATTTCGGCTGGTTTTTCAATGCTGGTGCTGAGGTAATTTGCAAAAGAGACGCCAATCGCGTAAGCCGCTTTGTCATCTTCTGTTTTAAAGTGAACCGTTTTCCCCGCTTCCGTTTGTACTTGTTCTGCTGCAGGTGCTGCTTCAGTTTTCGGGGCTTCATCTTTCTGGCAGCCAACTGCAAGCATGACGGTTGCCGCAAGCAGTGACACTTTAAACAATGATTTCATTTATTTCTCCAATTTGTAGGCAAACCTTTTGTTATTACGCACAAATTTCGGTGAAAAACTGGTGCGCTAAACAGAGTTGTACCAATATAGCGATATGTTGATAGATTGTCTTTACACTCAAAGCGGATAATTAGACTTGATGCGAATAATTTCTCATTCAATCCTAGGTTGCATTGTCATCTTGATGTTAAATGGCTGTTTTTTCTCTAACAGCGATGTACAACGTTGGGATATAGAACCAAACGGTTCGACCAGTTTCGGTTTAAGCCGCGATGGTCGTTTTGCGCTACTCTATTCCAAACAAAGACAACTCGTTCTATGGGATCTTGAACAAAACAAAACCTTAGCCGAATTGGGACCTCAAGACCCACAAGCCAATACCGTTTCTCATATTCGACTCTCCGATAATGGCCGTTTTGCCGTGACCGCTAGCCAAATTAACTTTGCCGTATGGGACTTAGGTTGGACACAAGCTCAAGGTTTGTGGTCCATCTCCGATGGGCTGATCCGAGACATTGACATTGCCAATAACGGAAAACAAGTTCTACTCGGTTTATCCAATGGTAAAGCGATTTACGTCGATTTAGTCACTGGACGTCGACTAGAGTTCCTTGCTCATCGAGAAAAAGTGAATTCTGTCGCCCTATCGCCCAATGGCCGCTTTGCTCTGACGGGAGGTAATGATTATTTTGCCTACCTTTGGGATACGCAAAGTGGGCAAATTTTACGATCGTTTGAACATGAGCAGCGGGTGAATCGAGTAGCGCTGCAGCGAGAGGGAAAATTAGCCTTTACCTCCGATGGTGGTAATCAATCCATTATTTGGGATCTCTCCTCGGGTAAGGAACAGGCGAAATTGCGCAGTTTTTCACGACAATTGATTTTCTCTACGGCGCGTTTTTCCGATGATGGCAGGTTGCTTGTGACAGGGAATCCTTCAAGCCAAGTCGCGGTTTGGGATACTCAAAGTGGTAAAAAACAGCAAGGATTCGAAGTAGAACCGCTAAAAGATGCTCGCCCACCCACTGCGGTGGTGTATGATGCGGCCTTTGATCATCAGCAACGAATTATTACCGGAAGCTCTGCAGGTATTGCTCAAGCTTGGAAACTCGACGATTAGTTATGAACGATAAGTATATTCAGCAATTAGAACAGCGTGTTAGTGACTTGGAATGCCAACTTGCTTTCCAAGAACAAACCATTGATGAACTCAATCAAGCATTATCAACACAGCAGCTCATGCTAACGAAAATGCAAGACCAAATGAAATATGTGGCTGGTAAAGTCAAAAATATGGATGCCTCACATTTAGCGGATCCATCAGAAGAGACTCCACCACCTCACTATTGATAGTGATGATACTGATAGTGATAAACTGATCATAATAAATCGGTTACCGCGCTATTGTGCATCACTATCGTGCGAAGTAGTAAGCAATGATGCCCCCAGCAACGACGAGACAACCACCGATGCGGCGCAGTTGATGATCGGGCTGCTGGCTGAGCTCTGCCACCATCTTTCTCCAGCCATTAGGGGCGATTAACGGTCCAATACCTTCTGCAATTAACACCAGCCCCACAGCAAGCCAGATTGAATTCGACATAGTGCCTTCTCTCTTAAAGCCAATAAACGACAAAGGCTCCCTGAAGGAGCCTTTGAATAAACAACGATCAATTATTTCGTTGTCAAACCTTTGGTGTTATTCATGTACTTGAAGAAATCACTCTTAGGATCAAGCACCAAGATATCACTCTTCTCGCTAAATGATTTCTCATAGGCTTTCAACGAACGTAAGAACCCGTAAAACTCAGGATCTTTACTGTACACATCTGAGTAAATCTTCGCTGCTTTAGCATCAGCATCACCGCGAGTTACGCGAGCCGTTTTATCCGCTTCCGCTAAGATAGTCGCCACTTCAAGTTCAGCTTGAGCGCGAATGACTTCGGCTTTTTCACGACCTTGAGAACGGTGTTTACGAGCTACTGACTCACGTTCAGCACGCATACGACGATAGATAGACTCACTGATCTCATCTGGGAGGTTGATTTTCTTAATACGGAAATCAACCACTCTCACGCCTAAATCTTTCAGTGCGCCTTTACGCGTATCTTCCAACACATTTTCCATCACTTGGTCACGCTGACCATCGATTTCCAATGCTTGTTTCGCAGCCTCAGTCGTGACGACTTCATCATCAGCACTTTCCGGCAAGACATCTTTATTACGTGGGCCTGAAACAATTTGTTTGATTTCACGAGAACCGATTTCAGAACGAAGAATGTCTGTCACTTTACGCTCTAACAGTGCTTGTGCCGTCAATGCATTGCCACCACCCGTTGCCAAGTAGTATTGACCAAAGTCTTCAATACGCCATTTGACATAGGTATCGATGATCACATCTTTTTTCTCTGAAGTCACGAAACGGTCAGAGCGGCCATCCATTGTTTGGATGCGCGCATCTAACGTTCTTACTCGATCAAACAGTGGCATTTTAAAATGCAAACCCGGTTCGTAGATTCGAGCAATTTCATTGTTATCTTTCAAAATACGACCGAAACGGACAACAATACCGCGCTCACCTTCAGGAATCACAAACAGCGACATCAACATCAATACCAGTGCAATCACTAATACTGGGATCATTAACTTACGCATTACTAGTATCTCCCTTGACGTGTATTGCTAGAGCGAGACGGTGTATTACCTGTATCACTGCTGGTTGGTGAATCAAGCTCTATCTGATCATAGGTTGATGATGATTTATCTTGACGTTTGGTGTCATTCTTACTGTCTTGGCCTGTAATTCGATCCAACGGTAGATAAAGCATATTGCCACTGGATTCTGAATCAATTAGCACTTTAGATGTGTTTGAATACACCTCTTCCATAGTATCTAGGTAGAGACGATTACGTGTCACATCTGGCGCGGCTTGATACTCAGGAAGCAGTTTTTCAAACTGTGCCACTTGACCCAATGCTTCGTTAATCGTGCGTTCTGTATAACCTTGCGCTTCTTTCTTCAAACGTTCTGCTCGGCCTGTTGCTTTAGGCAGAATTTCGTTCTTATACGCTTCAGATTCACGAATGAAACGCTCTTCATCTTCTCGCGCCGCAATCGCATCATCGAACGCATCTTTCACTTGCTCTGGCGGACGAGCCGACTGGAAGTTGACATCGACAATCATTAAGCCCATATCATAGCTATCAATGATTTGATTCAAGGTCGTTTGGGTACTTTGACGAATTTGCTGACGGCCACTGGTTAAGATACTGTCCATCAAAGAATCACCAACCACGGCACGTAATGCTGAATCAGTTGCTTGGCGTAAGCTATCGTCAGCATTAGTCACACGATACAAGTACTTGTATGGATCAGACACGCGATATTGTACATCCATGCCAACAGTGACCACGTTTTCATCTTTGGTTAGCATCAAACCCGATGCACGTAGTGAGCGAATCGCTTGTACGTTAACGGCCGTCACCTCATCAACAAAGCGAGGACGCCAGTTCAAACCTGGATCAACGATGCGATCATACTTACCTAAACGCAGCACGACGCCACGCTCAGCTTCACCAATCGTATAGAAACCAGAAAAGAACCACACCGCAACTGCGATTGCAGCAATGACTCCAAAGCCAATTGCGCTACCACCAGAGAATGAAGGGCCTTTACCGCCTTTCTTACCAAATCGTCCGCCCAGTTTCTGGCTCAGTTTATTGAAAACCTCATCCAAATCTGGCGGTCCTTGATCACGGCCACCTTTATTTTTGTCACCACGATTATTACCCCAAGGGTCATTATCGCGGCCATTGTTGCCGTTGTTATTACCGGGCTCATTCCACGCCATTAGAAAGCTCCATCATTTGATATGACGTTATACTGTAGCAGTCCTTTAAGTAACTATAAAGTCACGCAAAACTGCTTCTTCTCTTTTTTCTAGTCTAAACCAATCAACTTGCTGCATACGAATGTTAATCAACAAATTACCATCTGGATCATATTCTTCTTGTTGAATACATTTCATTTGTGAAAATGCACTACGAATGCGACCTTGGTGCAGTGGTGGAATACACAATTGATATTGAATGACTTGACTCGCTAATCGCTCTGTCAATGCTTCGAAAAGCAGATCAATACCTTGTCCATCCATGGCTGATAACCACACGGTTCTCGGTATTCCCTCATCATCTTTTTCGATGCGAGGTTGTTGGCCTTCTAGATTATCGATCTTGTTCATGACGACAAGCGTTGGCACCTCATGGGCGTCAATCTCTTCTAATACATCATGGACGGCTTTGATATTCTCACGAAAACGCTCATCACTGGCATCAACAACATGTAACAAAATGTCAGCTTCTTGAGTTTCTTGTAACGTGGCTTTAAATGCTGCAACTAAATCGTGCGGCAGATGACGAATAAATCCTACGGTGTCAGCGAGAACGGCAGTACCAACGTCCGCCAATTCGATTTTCCGCAAGGTAGGATCTAGGGTTGCAAACAGTTGATCGGCTGCATAAACCCCAGCTTCAGTAATGCGATTAAATAACGTTGATTTCCCCGCATTGGTATAACCCACTAGCGATATGGTGGGAATCTCAGCTCGATTTCGAGCTCGGCGTCCTTGTTCTCGCTGCTTAGCGACTTTCTCTAAGCGGCGTAATATCGCTTTAATACGCTCACGCAATAAACGTCTGTCGGTTTCTAGCTGCGTTTCACCAGGTCCACGTAAGCCTATACCGCCTTTTTGTCGCTCAAGGTGCGTCCAACCACGAATTAATCGCGTAGAGATGTGGCGCAATTGTGCCAGCTCTACTTGCAACTTCCCTTCATGGGTTCGTGCTCGTTGGGCAAAAATATCGAGGATGAGGCCAGTACGGTCAATCACTCGACATTGGCATAGTTGTTCAAGATTACGTTCTTGGGCAGGAGAAAGGGCGTGGTTGAAGATCACCACATCCGCTTCAACAAGTTGAACCGCATGCGCTATCTCTTGGGCTTTACCCTCACCGACATAATATTTAGGGTGTGGAGTTTGACGGCTGCCAGTAATAATTTGCAGTGTCGACACTCCAGCAGAAGAAACCAGCATTTCACACTCGCTGAGATCATCCCACTCACCCTTTTGCGTGAAGTTGATATGAACAAGTACCGCTCGCTCACCGGCTTCGTAACGGTCAAACAAGCAACCAACTCCTTTGTAAGTAAATAATACTAATCAGAGAATTACTCTTCTGATTTGTCTGATGGACGATCAGACCCAGTGCGTGGCTCAGCAGTATGGTGGCTCACTGCACGTGCAGGAACAACCGTTGAAATCGCATGCTTATACACCATTTGATTGACTGTGTTTTTCAGTAAGATCACAAATTGATCAAAGGATTCAATCTGACCTTGAAGCTTAATTCCGTTCACAAGGTAGATGGATACTGGAATGCGCTCACGACGTAGTGCATTTAAGAATGGGTCTTGTAGAGATTGCCCCTTAGCCATTTTATTTTCCTTATTTGTATTTTGTTGTAGTTATTTAGCTAGTGGTGCACTGCATTATTGGTGCGGCCTTTGCATCTGAGCTAAATGAATAAAAACCCCGTTGCTACTTGTTATGACGGCGATAATGCCAAATATCAAGTAACGGATCCTTTACAGGGTACATCACGCAAAAGCGATCACATTATACACAGCTAACTCCATCAGATGCTATGGCATTTGAGAGAGTTTCTACTGCATGATCAATGTTTTCGCTATCTAACCAAGTTAAATCATCCCAGCTGCGTAACCAGGTGATCTGACGCTTGGCCAATTGACGGGTTGCACAGATTCCACGATATACCGCTTCCTCTAACGTACAATTCCCATCCAAATAGTCCCACATCTGTCGATAACCAACACAGCGAATCGATGGCAAATCCGGATGAAGATCGTTTCGAGCATAAAGTGCTTTCATTTCTTCTTCAAATCCAGCTTCGATCATCTTTTCAAACCTGAGTTCGATTCGACGGTGGAGCTCAGCCCTTTCCTTGGGAGCTATAGCAAACTGTTTAACTCGAAATGGCAGGCTTTCACCTTTCGTTTGAGTTAACTCTGTAAGAGTTTTACCTGAAATTCGGTAAACTTCCAATGCTCGTGACAATCTTTGTGGATCATTGGGATGAATTCTTGCCGCCGAAACCGGATCAATCGTTTGTAATTGATCGTGTAACTGACCCCAACCATGCTCCAAAGCCTCTTGCTCAATTTGTTGCCGTATCTCAGGGTTAGCCGCAGGAAGTGGCGAAAGCCCTTCAAGTAGAGCCTTGTAATACAACATAGTTCCCCCAACGAGCAGAGGAATTTTACCTTGCGCGGTAATATCATGCATTGCAAGTAATGCATCGCGACGAAAATCCGCCGCCGAATAGGCTTCACTTGGATCCAAAATATCGATCAGACGATGGGGAGCGAGTGCCAGTTCATGCGCATTAGGTTTGGCGGTGCCAATATCCATGCCTTTGTAGATCAGCGCCGAGTCGACACTGATGATTTCCACTGGGTATTTTTGGCGCAAACGAATCGCCAAATCTGTTTTACCTGATGCGGTCGGGCCCATTAAAAACAGAGCCAATGGTTGTGTTTGATTCATCATTCTTTTAATTCGTTATGCCAACAAGGCCGCTATGGTGGTGGAAAAATCAACGGGGCGGACAAAACTCGCATCATGAAGAGGAAGCTGCCCTTGCCAAAGCTGTTCAAGTTCCGAAATCATTTGGATGGCTTCAGACAAAGTGTAGTCACTTTTCACCACAGTGATGTGTTCAGCCAGCCAATCGGCAACAAGATCCACCGTAATAGGTTCATCATCAGCCGTAACATTAGCGGACACGTAAGATAGCAGATCTGGGATTAAGTTTTGCAGGTTTTGTTGCCTCAACGGTTGAGGTACGCCCATCACCATGATGCTTGAACCATGACGTTCTTTAAGCTCAATCCCTAGCGTATTCAACATCGGCTGGCAATGCGTTAACGCTTGATGTTCTTGTGCTGAGAGCTTTATGGAGAGCGGCACGAGTAAAGGTTGGCTTTTCAAGCCGCCTTGTTCGGTATGCAATTGGCCGCGAGTTTTCAGCCATGCTCCTTTGATAAGAGAAAGCAATACGACGCCCTGTTTGGACCCCATTAACAGGTACTGCCCTTTGATTACTGCAATAGCTTTACCCAACTGTTCGAGCTGCAGCATTTCACCTTGATCTTGATGTGCGATAGGAGAAAGTTCGACTGCAGAAGCCGGTGGTTGAGTTGCCATCAGCTCTTGATAGAGCTTCACTTCCCCGCTTGAAGGTGAGGCCGTTGGCTGGCGCTCAGCTTTCGCACGAGAGGAAGATGGAGAGCCGTTTTGCTGCCAATGGCTACGCTTTGGCGTTTCAGCTATGCCGTGCGCGGTTGTGCTTTCTCGCTCAGCTTTTCGCGGATAAGCGGGAGTGTTGTCAATCGCTTGCCACACTTGCTCTGGAACGGTGTTATGCCCCTCAGTTTCTTGGCACACACTATCAATTGCAGTGTCATTCTCAATGCGATCCACAGTCGCCGCATCGGGCTGATGAAAAGCCGATGGTTTGAGCTGCGGCTTTTCAATGTGTTTGCTTTCAGCCAGTGCACTACTGAGTGCTTGATAGATAAAATCATGCACTAATCGCGCTTGATGGAAACGCACCTCGTGTTTCGCGGGATGGACATTCACATCCACTTGATGGGGATCGAGCTCAATGAAGAGTACATAAGTGGCGAACTGATCGCCTCTCAGGCTGGTTTCATAACTTTGCCGGATAGCATGATTAATCAGCTTGTCACGCATCATCCGCCCATTAACGTAGCAGTATTGCAAATCACTCTGCTGGCGCGCGCCTTCTGGAGTCGTTATCCAACCATGCAGGCGAAGCCCTTGATGTTCCCACTCAATGCTTAGCATATGGCGAACAAAAGCGTTGCCACACACAGCCGCGATTCTTTTTTCCTCTTGAGCGGCCGTTTTAGCCGCTCGATATTGACGTACCATCTTGCCGTTATGGCGCACATTGATGGTGACATCAAACCGGCTCAAAGCAATGCGTTTTAGTAGCTCATCAATGTGAGTAAATTCTGTTTTCTCTGTGCGTAAAAATTTGCGCCGAGCGGGCGTATTAAAGAACAGATCGAGCACTTCGACAGAGGTTCCAATCGGGTGTGCGGTTGGCTGCAACTTAACCGCCATATCTCGACCTTCACTGTATGCTGCCCAAGCTTGTTCTTGCGTGGCTGGACGAGACGCCAATGTAAGCCGAGAGACAGAGCTAATACTCGCGAGCGCTTCTCCACGAAAACCTAGGCTGACGATCGCCTCTAAATCATCTAAGGTGTGAATTTTAGAAGTTGCATGGCGGCTTAAAGCGAGCGCCAATTCCTCTTTTACTATCCCTTGCCCGTTATCGCGCACACGAATAAGCTTCGTACCTCCCTTTTCGATATCGATATCGATACGAGAGGCGCCCGAATCCAAGCTATTCTCCACCAGCTCTTTAACGACAGAAGCCGGCCTTTCAACCACTTCACCTGCGGCAATTTGGTTAGCAAGACGCGCGGGTAGAATCTTAATCGTCATACTCATTACTACTTATTGGGAATGATCAACACTTGCCCTATGGCGAGCTGATCAGACCGAAGTTGGTTTACTTGGCGAATACTATTCAGACTCACTTGATATTGGCTGGCAATTTTGCTCAAAAACTCGCCTTTTTCAACTTTATGCTTACGCAGCGGCTTATCCTTCAAACTCACCGTTATCTTCAGTTTCTGCCCCAGCGTTAAGGTGTCTGAACGCAAGTTATTCTCGCGTTTAATCGCATCCACACTCACTTTATACGTGCTCGCTATCTTGCCCAAATACTCGCCAGATTTCACCACATGCGTAACAATTTCCGTTTCTACTGGGTTGCTGACCACAGGAACACGAATCGGAGCTGACGTGGCCGGAATCGTTAAGATTTGACCAATCGACAAATTGGCATTTTTTAGTTTGTTGGTTGCGATTAATGCTTGAGTCGAGGTGCCATATTTATTAGCGATAACCGAGAGTGATTCACCACGCTGCACTTTGTGCTTTTGCGTCTTACCGCGATTAGCAAACAGAGTGCCCTCGGGTGGGTTTTCTTCAAAATACTTGACAATAGCGGTTGCCAATGCGCGAGCCAATTTATCTTGATGCGAGCGCTGAAATAGCAATTGTTCCTCGGTAGGGTTAGAAATAAAACCTGTTTCAACCAACACCGAAGGAATATCGGGCGACTTAAGTACTGCCAAACTTGCGTTGACTGGCTCTGCTTTATGTAAATGGGCTACTTTTCCCATTTCGCCTAGCAGATGAGTTGCCACCTTGTAACCCTCTTTTTGTGAGTGACTAAATTGCAAGTCCAGCAAGGTTTGGCTAACGTTTCGATCGCTATTGTTTTTTGCCAGCACTTCACCTGCCCCACCTAACAGTTCTGATTGCTGTTCGTGGTTCTCAACCCAGCGAGCAATTTCCGTATTCGCACGCTTGGTATTTAACACAAACACCGAGCCCCCCCTGGGTTGCGGGGTATGAAAGGCATCGGCGTGAATGGAGACAAGTAGGTGTGACTTATTACGGCGCGCAATTTCAGAACGTTTATTGAGATTGACAAAGTAATCGCCACTGCGTGTCATGACCGCCTTCATTCCCGGTACGGCGTTAATTTGATCTGCGATCTTCTTGGAGATACTTAAGGTGGCATTTTTTTCATATTTTTTGGTCGGGCCAATCGAGCCGGGATCTTCTCCGCCATGACCAGCATCAATAGCCACCACGATATCCTCGGTTCCTAATAACTGCGAAGCGTCGCGACTGACTTTAGTTTGGCTGGCCGGTTTTACTGTCGCCTTATCACTATCCAAATTGTGGGGTAAATCAACCACCAAACGATGCCCATACTGACCACCCGGCGTTGGCGCAAGTTTAAATGGCTGAGGGTTCACTTTGCGCTGTAACTCAAACACCAAGCGATACGTCCCTTTCTCCGGAGGCGAGCTATTACGAATTTGCTTGAGAACAGGGCTATCCGTGACTTTAAGCGGCAATTTTGTATTAAGCGTGGTGTTTTTTAAATCCACCACCAAACGCTCGGGGCTGCTTAAAGTGAAATAGCTATAATCCGCTTCAGTTTTGAGATCGATAACCACTCGAGTTTCATCTGGAGAAGGCCAAACGCGCACGCCTTCTAATGTATTCGCGTGCGTCGTTGAAGTAAATAAAGCACCGCCCCAAACCGCAAGCGATAGAGTTATCGTTCGTAACAAATGGATGATGTTCAACATAACTCCAACTGACTCAGCAATGAGGATCCATAGGGGCTGTTTGCACTCAGAAAAGCTTGCCTTTGTTCGCCATCGTAGCGTAGCTCAACATCAATATCTGCGGTTGGAAGTAGACCGCTGCCTTTTTCTGGCCACTCAACAAGGCAGATCGCATCCGGTGTGAAATAGTCACGAATACCCATAAATTCCAACTCTTCCGGATCGGCCAAGCGATAAAGATCAAAATGGTATACTTGCCAATCGGCTAGTTGATAAGGCTCAACTAAGGTATAAGTCGGGCTCTTGACGTTGCCAACATGGCCTAATGCGCGGATGAAGCCACGGCTGAAGGTTGTTTTTCCAGCACCGAGATCACCATGCAAATAAAGCGTGGTTTGCGCAGAGCATCGCTTAGCCAAAGCTGCGCCTAATTTTACCGTTTGCTGTTCGTCTTTTAAGGTAAAGATCTTAGTACTCATGAATTACCGCTCTCAAGTGTCGAAAATTGACTATATAAAAATCAAAAGAACTCGAATAGTAAACTGGGTTGGAATTGAGAGACAAGCTCTCTTCTGTAAGTAAAAGGAAAAAACTCGCTTTTTATGTCAGTTTAATCCACATCACAGACGATCATTTCCTAGATCCTCAATAAAGGATCCGTTAAGATCCTCGCCCCTTTTTGCAACGAGCTCATCGATAATGGACTACCAAGTACTGGCAGACAAAATTAAAATCTGGGCACGTGAACTTGGCTTCGAAAAGGTCGGGATCTGCGATATCGATCTCATTGAGCACGAAGAGCCTTTGCAGAAATGGTTGGATGCTGGATTTCACGGTGAAATGGACTGGATGGCGCGCCATGGAATGATGCGAGCTAGGCCACATGAACTCCTTCCCGGCACCGTCCGTGTGATCAGCGCCCGCATGAATTACTTACCCCCAGATGCTCGGTTTGCCAGTGATTTGAATAATCCCAATTACGCTTATATCAGCCGCTACGCTCTGGGGCGTGACTACCATAAACTGGTACGCAACCAGCTCAAAAAACTCGGCGAAAAGATTGAACAAGAAGTGGGGGCACTCGGTTATCGCCCTTTTGTGGACTCCGCCCCAATATTAGAGCGGCCTTTAGCACAAAAAGCTGGACTTGGTTGGACTGGCAAGCATTCGCTTATCCTTGATAAAGAGAGTGGTTCTTGGTTTTTTCTTGGTGAACTACTGATTGATTTGCCGCTGCCAGTCGATACACCAAGCAGTAATCAATGTGGCAAATGCACTGCCTGCATCACCTCATGCCCTACACAAGCCATCGTGGAAGACGGTGTTGTTGATGCTCGCCGATGCATCTCTTACCTCACCATAGAATGTGATGGCGTAATTGCTGAAGAGTTTCGCAAGGCAATGGGTAACCGCATTTACGGCTGTGATGATTGCCAGTTGGTCTGCCCTTGGAATCGCTTTTCCGACCTCACTCAACAAGGTGATTTTCATCGCCGTCAAGCACTGGATGAACCAGACTTAGTTGAACTGTTTGCTTGGGATGAGGCCACCTTCTTACGTTATATGGAAGGTTCGGCTATTCGCCGAATTGGCCACCAGCAATGGTTGCGTAATCTTTCCATCGCTTTAGGAAACGCGCCATATTCACAACGCATTATCGCAGCGCTAAACACGAGGTTAGGCTTGTCTGATTTATTAGACGAACATATACATTGGGCGCTAGTAGAACAAAAACGAAAATCATCGGAGCCAGCGAGTGCATGCTCTCGCAATAAGAAGCAGCAGCGCTTAATTCGAATTGTCGAGAAAGGGTTACCGCGTGATGCGTAAAAAATGAGGTAATTGCATAACTAATGAACACAGACTTTGATATGTATCTCAAAATACCAATTTGTGGACAAAATTTTAAACACGACACTGTTTTCTATAATTGAGAAAAGTTAGCCACATCAGCAATTAATGACAAGGATCAAAGATCTTGATATTAATGATCATACAGTTAGTTGACCTAATGGTAACAAAATAACAAAAATCAATTTAAAAACAATCAGTTACACAGAAAGACAGCAAGATTAGAGAACAGAGCCGCATTAAAAGATCTTTCACTGACACTTACCAGCACTTCACTAAAAACACGTTATACACCAACTTATCCACAATTAATTTTTGTGGATAACTCTGTTAATGAATAAGAATAAATAGCGACGAAAAGCCAGATTCTACAGAGACTAACCTGTGTATTGAAATTCAGCACGTAAGTTATCAAGACGGCAATAAATCCGCTTAGAACTGCAGATTATTTTTATTTTAGGGAGTTATGCTTCACAGCATTAAAGAAAGAGCATAAACCAAATACTGGTTTGAGTTCAGAGAATACTCTGAAAGAAGCTGGAGCGACATATAACCGTTACCTCAACCTTGGTAAGGTTGCACTCTACCAACTGAGCTAGTGTCGCAATGATTAATCGCATTTACGCTTAATCTGAATTTGGTTGCGGGGGCCGGATTTGAACCGACGACCTTCGGGTTATGAGCCCGACGAGCTACCAAGCTGCTCCACCCCGCGTCCGTATTGTGTCACCGTTAAGTACGATGAAAACTTACACTCTCTAACAAGAGAATTTGTAGCGACGCACGAGGTTCACTTTCTTTAAACAAAGAGGCGTGACCTCAACCTTAACTAGGCTGTGCAGCGCTATTCTTTTCTTCGAAAAGAATTTGGAGCGACACACGAGGTTCGCTTTCTTTAAACAAAAAGGCGTGACCTCAACCTTAGCTAGGTTGCGTGGCGCTATTCTTTTCTTCGAAAAGAATTTGGAGCGACACACGAGGTTCGAACTCGTGACCTCAACCTTGGCAAGGTTGCGCTCTACCAACTGAGCTAGTGTCGCAATGATTAATCGTATTTACGCTTAATCTAAATTTGGTTGCGGGGGCTGGATTTGAACCAACGACCTTCGGGTTATGAGCCCGACGAGCTACCAAGCTGCTCCACCCCGCGTCCGTATTGTGTCACCGTTAAGTACGGTGAAAACTTACACTCTCTAACAAGAGAATTTGGAGCGACACACAAGGTTCACTTTCTTTAAACAAAGAGTCGTGACCTCAACCTTAACTAGGTTGTGCGGCGCTATTCTTTTCTTCGAAAAGAATCTGGAGCGACACACGAGGTTCGAACTCGTGACCTCAACCTTGGCAAGGTTGCGCTCTACCAACTGAGCTAGTGTCGCAATGATTAATCGTATTTACGCTTAATCTGAATTTGGTTGCGGGGGCTGGATTTGAACCAACGACCTTCGGGTTATGAGCCCGACGAGCTACCAAGCTGCTCCACCCCGCGTCCGTATTGTGTCACCGTTAAGTACGATGAAAACTTAAACCTGTTCACTTTCTAACAAGAGAATTTGTAGCGACACACGAGGTTTACTTTCTTTAAACAAAGAGTCGTGACCTCAACCTTAACTAGGTTGTGCGGCGCTATTCTTTTCTTCGAAAAGAATTTGGAGCGACACACGAGGTTCGAACTCGTGACCTCAACCTTGGCAAGGTTGCGCTCTACCAACTGAGCTAGTGTCGCAATGATTAATCGTATTCACGCTTAATCTAAATTTGGTTGCGGGGGCTGGATTTGAACCAACGACCTTCGGGTTATGAGCCCGACGAGCTACCAAGCTGCTCCACCCCGCGTCCGTATTGTGTCACCGTTAAGTACGATGAAAACTTAAACCTGTTCACTTTCTAACAAGAGAAAGTGTAGCGACACACTAGGTTCACTTTCTTTAAACAAATAGGCGTGACCTCAACCTTAACTAGGTTGTGCGGCGCTATTCTTTTCTTCGAAAAGAATTTGGAGCGACACACGAGGTTCGAACTCGTGACCTCAACCTTGGCAAGGTTGCGCTCTACCAACTGAGCTAGTGTCGCATTCACAACGTTTCCGTTGTTCAGGGCTGCGAATTATAAGAGCATTTTCTTATGATGCAAGCTCTTACTGGCAAAAAATCTTTTTTTTTTTTTTTTGACGAAAAAGAACGCAAATATGGCGTATTAATCACAAAAACTGGTTAACACGCCATCACCAAAAATGCCGTTCTGAAAATTAAATACTGAATATGGTCTTACGGTAGTACTGAAGCTCAGCAATAGACTCACGAATATCATCTAAAGCCAGGTGGCTACCTTGCTTAGAAAAGCCATCCAATACTTCTGGCTTCCAACGGCGAGTCAGCTCTTTTAGCGTACTGACATCCACATAACGGTAATGGAAGTAGGCTTCCAGCTCAGGCATATGTTTATAAAGGAAGCGGCGATCTTGCCCAATACTGTTGCCACAAATCGGAGATTTACCTTTAGGCACCCACTTTTCCAAAAACGTAATGGTCTGTTCAACCGCTTCTTGTTGTGTCACTGAGTCATGACGTACTCGCTCGACCAAACCGCTTTTGGTATGTGTGGTGGTGCACCATTCATCCATTTTAGCCAATTCAGCTTCTGATTGATGAACAGCCAACACTGGGCCTTCAGCCAAAATGTTCAACTCACTATCAGTTACAATGGTGGCAATCTCGATAATTTTGTGAGTTTCAGGGTCTAAGCCTGTCATCTCAAGATCAACCCAAATCAAGTTTTGATCGCTAAAAGACATAAATACGTTGCCTATATTGGTTTGCAGATAAAAAAGGTACTATACCCAAATTCAGATCCCCAAGATACCTTTGGACATTGGATCCAAACGGTATGATTTTGAGTAAAATCTCAACGTTGGATCAAAACGTATCATAATCATGAAGTAGATAATCGTGGCAAAGAAAAAGAAGCTGACGAAAGGTCAAGTACGACGCGTTCGTAATAATCAGAGTAAACGACTCAAAAAAGAGGACACAGTTTCGTGGGATGAAGCCATGCTCGGCACCGCAAAAACTGGGTTAGTGATTACTCGTTTTGGCCAACATGCCGATGTTGAAGATTTAGAGACTCACACCATCCACCGCTGTAATTTACGCCGAGGCATTGAAACGCTGGTCTCAGGAGATCGTGTTATTTGGCGCCCTGGACTCGAATCGATGGCGGGTATATCTGGCGTTGTCGAAGCGGTTGAACCGCGCAAATCGGTTCTGACTCGTCCAGATTATTACGACGGTTTGAAACCAGTCGCGGCAAACATTGATCAGATGGTCATTGTGTCATCCGTACTACCGGAACTGTCACTCAATATCATCGACCGTTATTTGATCGCTTCAGAAACCGTGAATATTGCGCCGCTAGTGGTACTGAATAAGATTGATTTACTCAGCGATGAATTGCGTAACCAATATCAAGAGTCGTTACGTGTGTACGAACGCATTGGCTACAAAGTGCTTTTTGTCAGCAAAAAAAGCGGTGAAGGGATTGCTGAGTTAGAAGCGGAACTTGGCGGACGGATCAACATATTTGTTGGTCAATCTGGCGTCGGTAAATCCAGCCTAGTGAACGCATTAATGCCAAATTTGGAAGATGAAATTGAAGAAGGTGAAGTTTCTCAAGCATCTGGACTTGGTCAACATACCACCACTGCGGCTCGCTTGTATCATATCCCTACAGGCGGTGATTTGATCGACTCGCCGGGAGTGCGTGAATTTGGTTTATGGCACTTGGAAGCTGAAGCGATCACTGAAGCCTTTGTCGAATTTCGTCCCTTCTTAGGCGGCTGTAAGTTTAGAGACTGTAAACACGCTGACGATCCGGGTTGCTTACTACGTGAAGCCGTGGAAAAAGGTGATATTAGTAACACGCGCTTTGAGAACTACCACCGAATTTTAGAAAGCATGTCGGAAAACAAAGCTAACCGCCAATATTCGCGTAACAAAAAAGCGGATTTATAAATAGCATCGAGTTTTACCCCGGCAAATGTCCGCAGACTTGATCGATAAATTTTTTATCTGTCGCCATCGAATAATCCGTAAGCAATGGTGACTAACTGCTGACATGGTGAGAGTTTTTCAGTAACATCTCGCGCCCAAAGTGAAGAACATACAGTTAACATTGGAATCAGAGACAATGGATAAAATTAAAGTTGGACTGCAATACTGGATCCCACAACATGGCTTAACACGCCTGATGGGTAAACTCGCATCAGCGAAAGCTGGCGGTCTAACCACTGCAGTCATTCGTTGGTTTATTAAACAATATAATGTCAACATGGATGAAGCTCTGCATTCAGATCCTAGCCATTTCAAAACATTCAATGAATTCTTTGTTCGTGAATTGAAAGCCGATGCTCGGCCAATCAGTGACGGTGATAGCTTAATCACCCATCCGGCCGATGCTTGCGTTAGTCAATTCGGGCCGATTCAAGATGGCAAGCTGATCCAAGCGAAAGGCCACCATTTTACAGCGGTAGAATTGCTCGGTGGTGATGCCAAACTGGCGCAAGAGTTTGAAGATGGCGAATTTGCCACGCTTTATTTATCACCTCGCGACTACCACCGCGTACACATGCCTTGCGATGGCGTGTTACGTCAAATGATTTATGTTCCGGGCGATCTTTTCTCGGTTAACCCACTAACCGCCGAAAATGTACCGAACCTGTTTGCTCGCAATGAGCGCGTGGTGTGTATTTTTGATACTGAGTTTGGCCCAATGGCACAAGTGCTTGTCGGAGCGACCATTGTTGGCAGTATTGAGCTAGTTTGGTCAGGTACTGTCACGCCTCCGCGCGGCAATACCGTTTATCGCTGGGATTATCCAGCCCAAGGCAATACCTCTGTTGTACTGAAAAAAGGACAAGAGATGGGTCGCTTTAAGCTAGGCTCAACGGTGATCAACCTGTTTGCAAAAGATAAAATTCGCTTTGATGAGTCTATGCAACACAATGCTACAACGATTATGGGTACTCCATACGCACAGCAACGTTAATCGCCATCTCTTAATGTTCCCTGCAAAATGCGTTAGCTCTGCATGTTCAGAGCTAACGCCTCTAGATATTTCGCTTTTTTCTTTATTGATAAAAAACAAAGCTGCTGCATATTCCTTCGCTAAAACTCAAAATTTCAAGCCGCGTCTAAGACCTTCATTCACATATCATTTACGCTAGTTACTTCAAGTTAACCTAATGAAGGTCATGTGATATGCCTACCATGAATACGGGAATGCTGATAAAGCTTGCGATCTGCTTTTTGCTGCCCATCGGTGTTTTACTGATGCCCATTGATGCAATACCGATTGATGACTTAACCTTAATTCAACATCGATTACTGGCTATTTTTTTATTGGCTGCTCTGCTTTGGGTATTAGAGCCAGTTCCTGTATTTGCCACCTCCATTTTGATCATTGCGCTCGAATTGGTGATGATTTCAGATAAAGGCTTGCATCTCTTTCGTTCGCCACCCGCTGGACATGATATCGGCGAGCTGATGAAGTACACCGATATTTTCAGCGCTTTCTCTTCACCGATTATTATCTTGTTCATGGGCGGCTTTGCACTGGCGATTGCTGCTTCTAAATATGAACTGGACAACAACTTAGCCCGAGTTTTACTCAAACCTTTTGGTACTCAACCCCGCTTTATTATGCTGGGGCTAATGTTGATCACTGCGGTATTTTCTATGTTTATGTCCAATACCGCGACTACTGTGATGATGCTGGCGCTGCTCGGGCCGATCGTCGCTTCCGCTCCAAAAGGGGATTTAGGCATCAAGGCCTTAGTGCTCTGCATTCCGATTGCAGCGAACACCGGTGGTATTGCCACGCCTATCGGTACGCCACCCAATGCGATCGCGCTGCAATATCTCACCGGAAGCAATAGCATTGATTTCTTTTCTTGGATGATGATGGGCTTGCCGTTTGTGATTATTCAGCTCACGTTAGCTTGGTTTTTGCTACAAAAACTGTTCCCCTCTTCAGAAAAACAGATGGTGCTAAAACTAAACGGAACATTCCAAAAAAATTGGCGTGCAATCGTGGTCTACATTACTTTTGCTGCCACCATAGTGCTGTGGATGACCACCTCTCTACACGGCATGAACACCTATGTGGTATCTATTATTCCTTTGGCGGTTTTTACACTCACCGGCATTATGGGTAAAGAGGAACTGAAACAGATCAACTGGGACGTCTTGTGGCTAGTGGCTGGCGGGATAGCGATTGGCATTGGGCTAGATAAAACAGGGCTCGCTTCAGCATTAGCTCACGCGATTGATTACAGTTCTCTATCGCCTATCTCGGTCGTCATCACCCTGTCGCTCGTTTGTTGGCTCATGGCAAACTTCATGTCCAATACCGCAACCGCTAACTTACTCATGCCGATCGCCGCCGCGATTGGCACATCCATGGAAAGCTTGGCCAGTATTGGTGGTATACAAAGTTTGTTAGTGGTTGTCGCCTTTTCTGCCTCACTGGGTATGATTTTACCTGTCTCAACACCGCCGAACTCACTGGCCTATTCTACCGGGCTTATTGAGAGTAAAGACATGGCCAAAACAGGTCTGATTATTGGCGTTGTTGGCTTGTGCATTGTCTATGCTGCCGCGCTATTACTGACCTAACCTTTGGTGACTGCGGCTTGTATTGAGCGTCAAGACTGAATGCAGGTCGCAAGATGAATCATCTCTATCTAAAACTCAGCAAAAATGACTCAACTGGATGAGTAATAATCGAGCGCGATCATATTAATTAACATCATATTTTCGTAGGATTAGCCTGTTTTAGTTATTCATTTATCTGAAGAACCATGAAAAGACCTCATCATTTGGCTGCAAATAAGCACGGGTGCCGTTAATTCATCTTTTTTTCCGTTCTGATCTATCGACACGCTGTTGTCAAACCGTTCTAGGGGCATAACCCATGAGACATACCATCAAATTTAAAATTCAAGTGGCGATCGCCATTATCATTGCGATAGTCAGTGGCGTACAAGCTTGGATCTCCGTCAGCCAACTGCAACAGGAGACGACTCACGCCATCAATAGTGAAATGGAAAATGTCAGTCTCGCCACCAGCCGTTATATCAGTGATTGGCTCGGGATCCGTAGCAATATGATGTTGGCCAATGAATCTTTTATCGCCAGTAATGACAACGCAGATCAAGCGCTACTGGTCACCAAAAAAGGCGGTGATTTTCTTTCTGTCTATGCTGGCTTCAGTGATGGCACCATCGCTTATGGTGATAAAACCGAAGATTGGCCAAGTGATTATGATCCAAGAACGCGCCCTTGGTATAAAGATGCAATGGCACAATCCGGGCTTATAATTACCGAACCCTACCAAGATTTTGATGGCAGCATAGTAGTCAGCTTCGCCAAAGCCTTTAAAGGTCAAAAGCAAGGTGTACTCGCCGCCGATTTAACCGTAACCAATCTCATTAAAGAGGTACTGAGTGTTAAACTCGATAACCAAGGCTTTGCGTTTCTGGTTGATGGCAATAACAATATTGTCGCCTATCAAGATGAAGCCTTAAGCCAAAAACCTTTAACCAATTTAAACAACGAATTAGATTCCCAGCATATGGCCAGCTTAGCTAAAGAGAATCGCGTTGATACTATTGTTTGGCCAAAGCAAGGCAACAAATTAATTTACGTCTCACAAATACCAAATACCGATTGGTTACTGGGCATTGTGGTGGATAAAGAGATGGCCTACGCCTCGGTTTCTGAGCAGATCACCTTTACCGCCATTGCCTCTTTAGTACTCTACATTATTATCGCCAGCATCAGCACTTGGGTTGTAACCCGCTTACTGCAACCACTGCAGGTATTGTCGAACGCTTTAGCGCAATTAGCGCAAGGAGAAGGCGACCTCACCCAACGCATCGACATTCGACGCATGGATGAAATCGGTGAATTGGCCGAGAAAGTGAATCTCTTTTTAAGTCAAATGCAGGAGATGCTGAAAGGGATCGTCAGCCGTAGCCAACAACTTTCCCAGCAAGCACAAGATGCCAATGACCTTTCTGCTCAAGCTTCCATGCGAGTTGAGCACCAACAAAATGATGTCAACCAAATAGCCACCGCGATTCACGAGATGTCGGCTACCGCCGCTGAGGTGGCTAGCCATGCCGAACTAACTGCTAGCGCGTCACAAGCATCGGCCTCAGCTTGTGATGACGGGCAGGCGGTTATCAAAAAGAATCGAGATTCCATTACTCACTTAGCCAATCAGGTCGATAGTGCGGCCAAAGTGATCCGAGAGTTGGAGAGCAATGCTCAAAGTATCAACCAGATCCTATCCACCATTCAAAGTATTGCCGAACAAACCAATCTGTTAGCACTCAATGCAGCGATTGAAGCGGCCCGCGCAGGTGACCAAGGCCGTGGTTTTGCTGTGGTCGCCGACGAAGTTCGTGTGCTAAGCCAACGTACACATGGCTCAACGGAAGAGATCCGCACCATGATTGAAACCTTGCAGCGCAATACTCAACATGCGGTCGAGAATATGGAAGCCAGCACCAAACTGGCCGACCACAGTGTTGACTATGCCGAACAAGCTCACGACAGTTTAGTGCGGATCACGCAAGCCATCACCGAGATCAATGATATGGCCTTGCAAATTGCCAGTGCCGCTGAAGAGCAGCGAGCCGTCAGCGAAGACATTAGCCGCAATACACAAGGTATCAAAGACGCTTCTGATGACCTTGCTAGTCAAACTCAGCAGAGCAGCCACAGCGCTCATGAAATGCATTTATCGGCAGAAGCCATGCGTAACGATATTCGCCGCTTCAAAGTGTAAATCCTCTTGGCTTGCCTCTTTTAATCACATTGAGGCAAGCCCATAAATTCCCTTTGTTTTCCCCTAGCGCTTAAGGCATATTGAGATCCTTCCCTCGTTCAAGGATGTTTACATGGGCTACGAATGGCTCGCGCTTGCTGCCGCGTTTCTTTGGGCAGTAGCCAGTTTACTGTCTGTTACTCCCGCTCGCCATTTAGGAACCTTTGCTTATAGCCGTTGGCGGATGGGCTGTACTTCTCTCATTTTAGTGAGCATGGCGTTGGCAACTGGCGGCTGGGCAACGGTAAACAGCGAGATGGTAACACCCATGATGTATTCGGGGTTGATTGGCATATTCATTGGCGATACGGCGCTGTTTGCGTGTTTAAATCGCATGGGGCCAAGACAAGCCGGTTTACTCTTTTCCTGCCATGCCGTTTTTTCGGCCATTCTCGGCTATTTTTTATTCAGCGAAAGCATGAGCCATGCAGAGCTAGTGGGCGCGACTTTTGTCTTTTCAGGCGTTCTAACGGCCATCTTTTTTGGCCGCCGAGGGCAAAATCATAATGCATTGGAAGCAATTAAAGGCCGAGTATGGGTTGGCATTACACTTGGCCTTATCGCGGCTCTATGCCAAGCATTGGGTGGGATCATCGCCAAACCTGTGATGCAAACGGGGATCGACCCCATCGCCGCTTCCGCAATTCGAATGCTCACCGCCTTCACCGCACACTGCTTACTGTTGGCTACTGGTGCAAAATTAGCACGCGCCACTCAAGCCATTACGCTGCCCATTTTTACCATTACCGCCATCAACGGTTTTCTTGCGATGGCGGTCGGAATGACGTTAATTCTCTACGCACTGCGTGAAGGCAACGTGGGTATGGTGGCCTTGCTCTCCTCAACCACGCCCATCATGTTGTTGCCTATTTTATGGATGTATACCAAACAGCGGCCCAACCGCTTCGCTTGGTGCGGCGCACTGTTTGCCGTGCTTGGGACGGGAATTTTAGTTTATTAAATGGCGCTAAAAAGGCACCGATGTTGATCAATAGGCTACCTTTATAGGCATTGATAGGGAGAATCATTGATCTTAACCTACTGCAATCGCTTCAAAGTGTAGTAAAATTACGCTAATTTCTGTTTAAGTTACTTTGAATTTGACGAGGTCATAACTATGTCAGCTAAGAAGCCAATGGCTTTAGTAATTCTTGACGGTTGGGGTTACCGTGAAGATAACGCACACAACGCAATCAGCAATGCACATACTCCAGTCATGGATAGCTTAATTGCAAACAACCCAAACACTCTGATTTCTGCTTCTGGTATGGATGTAGGTTTACCGGATGGTCAAATGGGTAACTCAGAAGTCGGTCACACCAATATCGGTGCTGGTCGTATTGTTTACCAAGACCTGACACGCATTACTAAATCAATTCTTGATGGTGAATTCCAACAAAACGAAGTGTTAGTCAACGCGATGGATAAAGCCATCAAAGCGGGCAAAGCGGTTCACCTATTGGGGCTAATGTCGCCAGGTGGTGTTCACTCGCATGAAGATCATATCTACGCTGCCGTTGAAATGGCTGCTGCCCGTGGCGCTGAGAAAATCTACCTCCACTGCTTCCTTGATGGCCGTGATACGCCACCACGCAGTGCCGAAGCCTCATTGCAACGCTTCCAAGACCTATTTTCTAAATTAGGTAAAGGTCGTATCGCCTCACTGATTGGTCGTTACTACGCCATGGATCGCGATAACAACTGGGAACGCGTACAAAAAGCTTACGACCTATTGGTTGAAGCCAAAGCAGAATTTACTTTTGCTTCCGCCGTGGCAGGCCTTGAAGCCGCTTACGCACGTGAAGAAAATGATGAATTTGTTAAAGCGACAGAAATCAAAGCTGAAGGCCAAGACTCTGCTGCGATTGAAGATGGCGACGCCGTGATTTTCATGAACTACCGCGCCGACCGTGCACGTGAAATTACTCGTGCCTTCATACCAGATTTCAACGGGTTTGAACGTGCAAAGTTCCCAGCAATTGACTTTGTAATGCTAACCCAATACGCCGCCGACATTCCTCTGCTGTGCGCATTTCCACCAGCATCACTAGAAAACACCTACGGTGAGTGGCTATCAAAGGCGGGCAAAACTCAGTTGCGCATCTCTGAAACAGAAAAATACGCGCACGTCACCTTCTTCTTTAACGGTGGTGTTGAGAACGAATTCCCAGGCGAAGAGCGCCAATTGGTTGCTTCACCTAAAGTGGCAACTTACGATCTGCAACCGGAAATGAGCGCGCCTGAACTGACTGAAAAACTCGTTGCGGCAATCAAATCGGGTAAATACGATGCGATTATCTGTAACTACCCGAACGGCGATATGGTTGGTCATACTGGTATTTACGAAGCGGCCGTGAAAGCATGCGAAGCGCTTGATGAGTGTATCGGAAAAGTGGTTGAAGCGATTAAAGAAGTCGATGGCCAGCTACTGATCACAGCAGACCACGGCAATGCAGAAATGATGGTGAACCCAGAAACAGGGGGCATTCATACCGCACATACCAATCTGCCAGTGCCGCTTATCTACGTCGGTAGCAAAGATCTTAAGCTAAAAGATGGTGGTAAGCTTTCTGACCTAGCACCAACGATGCTTGCTCTATCGAACATGGACATCCCTGCAGAAATGTCTGGTCAAGTGTTGTTTAAATAACTCACCAACCACGTGATGTTGAGCCTCGATAAATATCGAGGCTTTTTTTCGCCCAAGAACTCGATTTGATTGCAAGTTTTGACATAGGGCTTTCGCCTCGCGGATGGCTTTGAGTATACTGACTCACTAATTTGTCGATAGAGACTTGAAAACGGATGAGAAACAAGCCTTCACCACACCTAATTACTATAACGACTTGGTGGCATGCACTTAGCCTAGTGATGGTGTTAGGGCTAGCTTGCCTCTCCAGCTCACCGTTAATGGCTGCCACACAACAAGAGCTAAAAGGGGTGAAAGGCGAAATTTCTCGTCAGCAGCAAGCGTTAAATAATCGACAAAAAGAGCTCGATTCGTTGCAAAATGCGCTTAAAAAGCAAGAAGTGGGTATTTCAAGTCTAGAAAGTCAGATCAAAAACACCAAATCAGAATTAGTAGTGGCCAACGCTAATATCGCTAAACTCAAGCAAAAGATCACAGCCTTAGAAACACAACAAACACAACAAACCGCCAAATTAGCTCAACTGATCAAAACCTATTACGCCACTCAGCGAGCGACGGCCTCATCCAACATACTCAATAATGGCGTGGAAGAAGATCGCATCAGCCAGTATTACCAACACTTAGCTAAGGCACGCAGCCAAACCATCCAACAGCTTGAACTTACGCAAAAAGAACTCAATGAAAGTGAAAAACAGCTGCGACTTGAACGAGACCAAATCGCTTCTCTATTAGAACAGCAGACCCAAAAGCGCGCTACATTGGCAAAAACGCAGTCAGAACGACGCAGTACAGTGGGTAAAATTCAAAAAAGCATTTCCGGTGATAAAGTCTACTTAGCGGAATTGCAACGCAATGAAACGCGATTACAAGCGGAAATCGCCAAAGCAGCAAAACGTAACGCTGTGCTAATGGATGGGTTAGCACCGCAAAAAGGCAAGCTACCTTGGCCAGTCAAAGGTAAAATCCTGCATGCTTTTGGTACACGTCAAAGTGGACAAATTGACTGGAAAGGTCTAGTCATTGACGCCAATTATGGTCAAAACGTCAAAGCGGTTTATTCTGGCACGGTCGTGTTTGCTGAATATCTACGTGGTTATGGGCTGGTGGTTTTGCTCGATCATGGCAAAGGCGATATGACCTTATACGGCTTTAACCAAAGTTTGCTCAAAAAAGAGGGCGATAAAGTCACCGCCGGTGAAACCATTGCTTTAGCGGGAGACACTGGCGGTCAATCTCAGCCAGCGCTCTATTTCGAAATTCGTCGCAACAGTAAAGCCGAAGACCCAACACGCTGGCTCAGTCGCTAGCAAAACACATCCATCACCCTGTCAATCCGGGCGAGCGTTAGTGTGATGAATAGTACGCTTCTACTTGAGTAATGAATTGGGTCAATTGTCTTTTATCCAACGAATTAATACCCGCCGCCGCTTCTCGCCCGCCTCCGGTTGCAAAGGCGCTGCATAACCTATCCGCTCCCTGTTTATTGGCTAATGGAGCTCGTAGCGAAACGGTATAACCACCCGATGAATTTACCGTTAAAACCATATGTGCCGCGGCGGGTGCTTGATTGGCTAGCCAATTACTAAACACACCACTCACTCGCTGTGATGATGCACAGTCTGGCAGCTCGTATACGCTCAAACAGGCACTTTTATAGATAGGCTCTAACGACTGAGCAAGCTGCATATCTTGCTCATAAGCGTGCTGCAAATGATAAAAAGGGGAGTTGTCATCCTTCATTAAATCAAACGGTGAAGGATAAACTAGCAAGGCTTGGTACAAATCAGCGGGGTGATAATGAAGCTGCTCTATCGTCTCTCCATAACCGTTATAGTTAATCAAGGTGCCTAAGTTTTTTAGTTGTTCAGCTTGAGTGGTAGTTAGCCCCGCGTTGCGCGTTAAAGTATCCGCTTTAGCAATCAAATTATCGCCATAAGCTGCCACAATCGCCCACTCATGGAACGGACCACCTAACCACTGATCAATAATTAATGCCGTACAAGTATTAGGGTCCAAATCAATATGGGCGTCAAGCAGCGGAGTCTCGGGGATTGAGCCTGCATAGTGATGATCGGCATAAAACACCGTCACCCCCGCCGCAAGAGCCTGTTGTAAAGGTCGCTGATTCTTCTCCATCGAAATATCTAACACGGTCAGACTATCTCGGGATTGAAGATTAAGACGCTGGAGCAATTTGATATCACGCTTAACCCCAGTAACTAGGGTCGTCGTGCGAGGGTAAGCAAGCCGCAGCTGAAGAAGAGAGATGATGCCATCAGCATCACCGTTAAAAACGTCATAGTGCATATCAACACCACCCTTAGAGATGTATAGCTAAGAAGCTAACAGCTTCAAAGGATTAAGAACAATACTCAAAGGTTATAACTAAGCACACATTATGATGCGTGCATCGCCCGCACACCTTCCTCTAATAATAGAAGCTGTTCAAGACCTTGTTCTGTTGCTTTGGGTTTAACGACTGCGATCATCTGCAGCATGCCTTGATGAATCACTTGCTCGGTGATCTGCGTTTTGGAAAACATCGCTGACTGATAACTCAACCAACACGAGGCCGTCATATGGAGAGTGGTCACTAAAGATTGCATCTCTTCTTTTCCGACAGACAGCAATTTCAGCTCAACAAAAGCGTGCATAATATTAATGAGATTAGTTTGCAGCTTTTCTTGTACTTGAATGTACTCACCATGTAGTACTTCATCACGCTGCAGGATTTCCGGTAAATTGGCATAGAAAAAACGGTATTTCCACATCAAAGTGAAGATCGAATCAAGATAATGCTTTAACAGAGTTAAGCTTTCGCGCTGTGCCGCAATCGGCTGAAAACGTTCGAGTAACTCTGCTGAATAGAGAGCAAAAATATCACGAACAATTTCTTGTTTATTACGAAAGTGATAATACAAATTACCTGGGCTGATTTCGATATGTGCGGCGATATGGTTAGTGGTCACCGTTCTTTCACCATGTTCATTAAACAGCGCTAATGCAGCATAAACGATCTTATCTTTGGTCTTCATCTTGTCTTATTACCTCTTTACCTCTGTGAACCTGCTCCTATCAAATAACAGGATGAGAGTGAGAAACGGTGCATTATCGGCGATAAGGCACCGCAAACCTATTATTGATGGTACGGTTTAGACAAGGCGTGCACCGCATCAACAAATATGCCCGCATTTTCCGGTGGCACATCTAAATGAATACCGTGTCCGAGGTTAAAGACATGGCCCGTTCCACCATGACCGAACCCTTCAAGAATGGTCGCCACTTCTTGGCGAATACGATCATGCGGAGCATAAAGCATGGATGGGTCCATATTACCTTGCAGCGCCACCTTGTCACCGATACGCGCTTTGGCGTCGGCAATATTGATGGTCCAATCAAGCCCTACAGCATCACAACCCGTTGCAGCAATCTGCTCCAGCCACATGCCACCGTTTTTGGTAAACAGAGTGACGGGTACGCGGCGACCTTCATTTTCACGAATTAAACCATCCACGATTTTGTGCATATACTGTAGTGAAAAGAGGTTGTAGTCGCGCGGCGTCAGTACTCCGCCCCAAGTATCAAAAATCATAACAGACTGAGCACCCGCTTTGATTTGTGCGTTGAGGTATTCAATAACACTGTCTGCCAGTTTATCGAGCAAGGCGTGCAGCACGCTAGGATCGGCGTACATCATTTTTTTGATCTTAGTGAAGGCTTTTGAGCTGCCACCTTCCACCATATAAGTCGCGAGTGTCCATGGGCTGCCTGAAAAACCGATCAATGGAACTTCACCTTGTAGATCTTTGCGGATCTGGCGTACGGCATTCATCACATATTGCAGTTCGCCTTCCGGATCCGGTAAGCCAATTTTATCGACATCGGCTTTACAAGTGATCGGGCGTTCAAACTTTGGCCCTTCTCCCGCTTCAAAATACAAACCCAATCCCATGGCGTCAGGAATGGTTAAAATATCAGAAAATAAAATAGCGGCATCTAATGGAAAGCGACGTAATGGCTGTAATGTCACTTCAGAAGCTAGCTCAGCATTTTTACACAGCGCCATAAAATCGCCTGCTTCGGCACGCGTTGCGCGATACTCTGGCAGGTAACGTCCTGCTTGGCGCATCATCCATACAGGGGTGCAATCGACAGGTTGTTTTAACAGTGCACGCAAGTAGCGATCATTTTTTAATTCAGTCATTCCGTCTTCCAATTTAAAGCTTGTTATTTTTTGTGGCGTTATTCTAGCACTGAATAAGCGCCAAAAACGGTGTGCTTTGCAAGCGAGATCATGTTATTAACTTTTAAATCAATGGTTAATTTGCAAGCAACCTTTAACGGTGTTAAAAATTTGTTCGCTAGCGAAAACTATAATTATAAACTGAGTACTCTGTACTCGGCATCTCATAACGACATCTTACTTACCCCCTCCTTCACCGGAGGGTTTTTTTTAGCAATGCGGCAGTGAATCTTTCTCGATTTCGCTTAACGTGTGCTCTATTAATGCTCTGGCTATCGTCCCTTCGGGCGCAACGGGAGGCAAAGCACTTGCTAAAAACCATTGCGCATCACTCAATTCACTATAGTCGGGTTTTATCGTGCCAGAGTCATATTCCGCCACAAAGCCCATCATCATACTCGATGGAAATGCCCAAGGCTGGCTACCAAAATAGTGAATATTTTTCACATGAATCCCCGTTTCTTCAAGCACTTCACGTGCCACGCACTGCTCTAACGTCTCCCCGACCTCTAAAAAACCAGCAATAACGGTATACATGCCGTTACGATGCCTTGGGTGCTGGGCCAATAAAATTTTATCCTGATTTCGTACCGCGACAATAATGCAAGGAAAGATACGCGGATAATGTAACGTTCGACACTCAGAACATTGCATCGCCAATTGGTTATGGTTTAGGTAATTTCGCCCGCCACATTGTGGACAAAAACGTAACGTTTGGCTCATGTGACCATATTGAAGCGCCTTGCTGATCGCCAAAAACAGTTCTGGTTTGAGATGCAACAATTCGCGTAATGAAGTCATTTCTCGCTCGCCATCAAGATCGGCATCATTAACCCACATCACTGGGTAACCATCACAACTATCTACCACCACCGCTTTTTCTAAAGGCAGGGAATATTCGCCCGCAGATCCTAGCGGTAACTCACCATTTATGGTCCAGATCTCACTTCCGGAAACTACACACCAATAAGCGATTTTTGTATCACTATTTTTCAACATGTTGCGACCTCTCTTCTTGCAGTTACCCCATTTTACTGGCAATCTAAATTCATACCAGAATTTGTAACGTTCCAAATTTAGTTCTATAAATTCTAGTAAGGACAATGAGTTGTATCTACGAAGTGCAACCCTACGCAAAGGAAACGGTCACCAGCTTTGTGACCCGATCATGAGGGCATGGTCATGCTAAAAAAACTAAAACGCACACAAGAGCAATGGGGCGGTTACAGTGACGTTATTGATCACTGGTTAAACACGCGACAAACCTTAATTGTAGAGTATTGCAAATTAGCCGCGCTGCAACCTTGCACCGCCAAAACGAATGTTAACGGGCTTCCCTCGCCAGAAGAGCTGCAACGTTTTTGCCAACAACTGGTGGATTATATTTCCGAAGGTCACTTCAAAATCTACGATATGGTGATGGATAGGTGGCGTGCAACTGGCTTTGAAGCCACCGATGAAATTAATCAGACTTATGGAAAAATTATTGTTACTACCGAGCCGTTACTCAATTTTACAGATAAATACGCGGCAGTGAGTGATGAGGATGATCTCGAAAACTTTGACAACGACCTTTCGCTAATTGGTGAAATTATTGAGGTGCGTTTTGGAGTGGAAGATAGTTTGATTCAACTTATCGCGGACAGCTTGGCTATCCCTCCTGGTGCTTAATATTGAATATTTTGCTGTAATCATTCGCGTAGATTAATTAAGCGCAACAAAAAAGGCACCCGAAGGTGCCTTTTTTAATCAGCGCTGAGATTACTCTTCAGAAGAGAAACCTGCGTTTAGCAGTGCCGCTAGGTTATCTGTCGCTTGTTCAGCAGACGGGCCTTTTAGCTGTGCCGCACGTTTAGCTTGACGCTCTTGGTGGTAAGCGAAACCTGTACCCGCTGGGATCAGACGACCAACGATTACGTTTTCTTTCAGACCGCGAAGATCATCTCGTTTACCAGAAACAGCCGCTTCTGTTAGTACGCGAGTTGTCTCTTGGAACGATGCCGCAGAGATGAACGATTCAGTCGCTAGAGATGCTTTAGTAATACCTAGTAGCTCACGCTCGAAACGAGCAGGCTGTTTGCCTTCGGCTTCTAGGTTACGGTTTGCAACTTTCACTTGTGAGTATTCAACTTGCTCACCCGCTAGGAACTCAGAGTCGCCAGCATGAGTAATCGTACACTTACGTAGCATTTGACGAACGATAGTTTCAATGTGCTTATCGTTAATCTTAACGCCTTGCAGACGGTAAACTTCTTGAACTTCGTTAGCGATGTAAGACGTTACAGCATGGATACCACGTAAACGTAGGATATCGTGCGGAGTCTCAGGACCATCAGCAATAACGTCACCACGTTCGATCTTCTCACCTTCAAACACGTTAAGTTGACGATGCTTAGGAATCATTTCTTCATAAGTTTCGTCACCCTCACGAGTGATGATTAGACGACGTTTACCTTTGGTTTCTTTACCAAAGCTCACAGTACCTGTGTGCTCAGCAAGAATCGCAGGCTCTTTTGGTCGACGAGCTTCAAACAAGTCAGCTACGC
This sequence comes from Vibrio sp. 1151_11, assembly GCF_029478525.1. Lineage (NCBI taxonomy): Bacteria > Pseudomonadati > Pseudomonadota > Gammaproteobacteria > Vibrionales > Vibrionaceae > Vibrio > Vibrio sp. 1151_11. Next base: position 53,634 of record NZ_SHMN01000022.1, read on the forward strand.
GAGGTAGACCACCCGTGATGTCTCGGTTACCGCCAGATTTTTGTGGAATACGCGCTAATGTGTCACCAATACCAACTTCAGCACCATCTTCGATGTTAACGATCGCTTTACCCGGTAAGAAGTATTGAGCTGGCATATCAGTACCAGGGATCATGACATCTTTACCTTTCGCATCAACAAGTTTGATAGCTGGACGCATATCTTTACCTGCTGCTGGACGAGCGGCAGCTTCGGTTACTTCGCTTGAAGATAGACCCGTTAGGTCATCTGTTTGGCGAGAAACCGTTACACCATCAATCATATCAACGAATTGGATGCGACCAGCCACTTCAGTGATGATTGGCATGGTGTGCGCTTCCCAGTTAGCCACTGTTTGACCAGCTTCAACCGCGTCGTTATCACCTTTACTCAACACAGAGCCGTAAGGCAGTTTGTGTTTTTCTTTCGTGCGACCAAATTCGTCAATGATAGTCAGCTCTGATGCACGAGATGTGATAACCAGCTTCTTATCTTTGTTGATAACGAACTTAGCGTTGTGAAGTTTCACAGAACCTTTGTTCTTCGCTTGGATGCTGTTCTCTGCCGCAGCAGTAGAAGCCGCACCACCGATGTGGAACGTACGCATCGTTAACTGTGTACCCGGCTCACCGATAGATTGAGCAGCAATAACACCGACTGCCTCACCTTGGTTCACTAGGTGACCACGAGCAAGGTCACGACCGTAACATAGCGCACAACAGCCGAAGTCCGCATCACAGGTTACCACTGAGCGTACTTTCATATTATCGACAGAGTTCTCATCGATAATCTGACACCACTTCTCATCAATCAGAGTATTACGTGGAATAAGTACTTCTTCAGTGCCTGGCTTCATCACATCCTCAGCCACCACACGACCAAGAGCCAGTTCAGTTAAAGAAACTTTAACGTCACCACCCTCGATATGAGGCATCATGTCGACACCTTCTTGAGTGCCACAGTCATGCTCTGTCACCACAACGTCTTGTGCAACGTCTACTAAACGACGAGTCAGGTAACCTGAGTTCGCTGTTTTAAGTGCAGTATCGGCTAGACCCTTACGTGCACCGTGGGTAGAGATAAAGTACTGTAGTACGTTCAGGCCTTCTTTAAAGTTTGCTGTGATAGGCGTTTCGATGATTGAACCATCTGGACGCGCCATCAGACCACGCATACCTGCAAGCTGACGAATCTGAGCAGCAGAACCACGAGCACCCGAGTCAGCCATCATATAGATGCTGTTAAACGATTCTTGTTGTTCTTCTACACCATCACGGTTGATCACGGTTTCAGAAGATAGGTTATCCATCATCGCTTTCGCAACACGGTCGTTGGTAGACGCCCAGATATCGATAACTTTGTTGTAACGCTCACCCGCCGTAACAAGACCTGATTGGAACTGTTCTTGGATTTCGCGTACTTCTTCTTCAGCTTCAGCAATTTCAGTGTATTTTGCTGCTGGTACAACCATGTCGTCGATACCAACTGACACGCCTGACAGTGCTGCATAAGCAAAACCGGTGTACATGATTTGGTCAGCAAATACGACCGTATCTTTCAAACCAAGCTTACGATACGCTTCGTTTAATAGATTTGAGATCTGTTTCTTACCAAGCTTCTGGTTCACGATGCTGTATGGCAGGCCTTTAGGCACGATTTGCCATAGCATGGCACGACCGACAGTCGTATCGACCATCTTAGTCTCAGTCGTGCTGTAACCATCTTCATCAACAACGGTTTCAGTGATACGTACTTTAACGCGTGCGTGTAGCGCCGCTGTCTTAGTACGGTATGCCTTCTCAGCCTCTTTAGGGCCAGCCAGGTACATACCTTCACCTTGCGCGTTGATTTTTTCGCGAGTCATGTAGTACAGACCCAAGACCACGTCCTGTGAAGGTACGATGATCGGATCACCTGATGCTGGCGACAGAATGTTGTTCGTCGACATCATCAGTGTACGAGCTTCAAGCTGTGCTTCTAAAGTTAGAGGCACGTGAACCGCCATTTGGTCACCATCGAAGTCCGCGTTATACGCCGCACACACAAGTGGGTGCAGTTGAATCGCTTTACCTTCAATCAGTACAGGTTCGAACGCTTGAATACCAAGGCGGTGCAGTGTTGGTGCACGGTTTAGTAGTACTGGGTGTTCACGAATCACTTCGTCTAGGATATCCCAAACAACCGCTTCTTCACGCTCAACCATTTTCTTAGCTGCTTTGATCGTCGTGGCCATGCCGCGAGTTTCTAACTTGCTGTAGATAAATGGTTTAAATAGCTCAAGTGCCATCTTCTTAGGAAGACCACACTGGTGCAGACGTAAATATGGACCTACTGTGATTACAGAACGGCCTGAGTAGTCTACACGTTTACCAAGTAGGTTCTGACGGAAACGACCTTGTTTACCCTTGATCATATCAGCAAGAGATTTCAGAGGACGCTTGTTAGAACCTGTGATCGCACGACCGCGACGACCGTTATCAAGTAGCGCATCAACAGACTCTTGCAGCATACGCTTTTCGTTGCGTACGATGATGTCCGGAGCTGCTAGCTCTAGAAGGCGCTTCAAACGGTTGTTACGGTTGATCACACGGCGGTACAAATCGTTCAGATCAGATGTCGCAAAACGACCGCCATCTAGTGGTACTAGAGGACGTAGATCTGGCGGAAGTACCGGAAGCACAGTCAGGATCATCCACTCAGGGTTATTACCTGAGCTGATAAACGCTTCAACAAGCTTCAGACGCTTAGTCAGTTTTTTGCGTTTAGTTTCAGAGTTAGTGGTTTGTAACTCCTCACGCATCATCTCTGTTTCAGCGACAAGATCCATTGAACCCAATAGGTCTTTGATCGCTTCTGCGCCCATCTTCGCCGTGAACTCATCGCCCCACTCTTCTAGACGGTCAAGATACTCTTCTTCAGTAAGCATCTGACTCTTTTCTAGATCCGTCATACCCGGCTCTGTTACTACATACATTTCGAAGTAAAGAACACGTTCGATATCACGTAGAGGGATATCCATTAGCAGACCGATACGAGACGGTAGCGATTTTAGGAACCAGATGTGAGCAACCGGTGATGCAAGCTCGATGTGGCCCATACGGTCACGACGAACTTTAGTTTGTGTAACTTCAACGCCACATTTTTCACAGATCACGCCACGGTGTTTCAGACGCTTATATTTACCACAAAGACATTCGTAGTCTTTGACTGGACCAAAAATACGCGCACAGAACAGACCATCACGTTCAGGCTTGAACGTACGATAGTTGATCGTTTCAGGTTTTTTAACTTCACCAAAAGACCATGAACGAATCATGTCAGGTGAAGATAGACCGATTTTGATTGCATCAAATTCTTCGGTCTTATGCTGTGCTTTTAGAAAGTTTAATAAGTCTTTCACAATCAGCTCCTGTAAGGAGTTAAAAGGCGCTCGGCGAGCGCCTTTCTACCAGGATAATCCAGAGGGTTTACCGCCAAGATTACTCTTCGTCTTCTAGCTCGATGTTGATACCTAGCGAGCGGATCTCTTTCAGCAATACGTTGAAAGACTCTGGCATGCCAGGTTCCATGCTATGGTTACCATCAACGATGTTCTTATACATCTTCGTACGACCGTTAACGTCATCTGACTTAACAGTAAGCATTTCTTGTAGTGTATATGCAGCACCGTATGCTTCTAGTGCCCACACTTCCATCTCACCGAAACGCTGACCACCGAACTGAGCTTTACCACCAAGTGGTTGCTGAGTTACTAGGCTGTACGAACCTGTTGAACGAGCGTGCATCTTGTCATCAACAAGGTGGTTCAGTTTGAGCATGTACATGTAACCGACAGTTACAGGACGCTCGAATGCATCACCAGTACGACCATCAAACAGTGTTAGCTGACCAGAAGTTGGTAGGTCGGCTAGGCTTAATAGTTCTTTGATTGATGCTTCTGACGCACCATCAAATACTGGAGTTGCAATCGGTAAACCACCACGAAGGTTGTTCACAAGAGTACGAACATCACCATCAGACAGAGCAGCAATATCTACTTTCTGACGCGTATCGCCAAGATCATAAACCTTCTGTAAGAACTCACGCTGCTTAGACAGCTCTTGTTGTTCTTTAACCATTTGGTTGATCTTGTCACCAATACCTTTTGCAGCCAGACCTAAGTGAACTTCAAGGATCTGACCGATGTTCATACGTGACGGTACACCTAGTGGGTTTAATACGATATCAACCGGCTGACCGTTTTCATCGTAAGGCATGTCTTCAACAGGGTTGATCTTAGAGATTACACCCTTGTTACCGTGACGACCTGCCATCTTATCACCAGGCTGGATACGACGTTTCACCGCTAGGTAAACTTTAACAATCTTCAGAACGCCAGGCGCTAGATCATCACCTTGAGTGATTTTACGACGTTTCGCTTCGAACTTCTTATCGAAGTCAGCTTTTAGCTCATCCCATTGCTCAGCAAGCTGTTCAAGTTGAGATTGTAGCTCGTCGTTTTCTAGTGTTTGTTCTAGCCATTTCTTACGATCAATCGCATCAAGCTTCGCTTCAGAATAGCCACCATTGATCAGTACAGCTTTCACACGCGCTAGTAGACCACCTTCAAGAATTTGGAACTCTTCGGTAAGGTCTTTCTTCGCTTCTTTTAGCTGCATGTGTTCAATTTCAAGCGCACGCTTGTCTTTCTCTACGCCATCGCGAGTGAAAACTTGAACATCGATAATGGTACCTGAAACAGAGTTTGGTACACGCAGTGACGTATCTTTAACATCAGAGGCTTTTTCACCGAAGATTGCACGTAGTAGCTTCTCTTCTGGAGTTAGCTGAGTTTCGCCTTTCGGCGTTACTTTACCAACTAGGATGTCACCACCCTTAACTTCAGCACCAATGTAAACGATACCTGACTCGTCTAGTTTAGACAGAGCCGATTCACCTACGTTTGGAATATCCGCTGTGATCTCTTCAGAGCCCAGCTTAGTATCACGAGCCACACAAGAAAGTTCTTGGATGTGGATAGTCGTGAAACGGTCTTCTTGAACCACGCGCTCAGATACTAAGATCGAGTCTTCGAAGTTATAACCATTCCAAGGCATGAATGCGATACGCATGTTTTGACCAAGCGCTAGCTCACCAAGGTCTGTTGAAGGACCATCAGCAAGGACATCACCGCGAGCTACAGGTTCACCTGGCATCACAGTAGGACGTTGGTTAATACATGTGTTTTGGTTCGAACGTGTGTATTTAGTTAGGTTGTAAATGTCGATACCCGCTTCACCAGATACAAGTTCATCTTCATTAACTTTAACTACGATACGAGACGCATCAACTGACTGCACCATACCGCCACGTTTGGCAACGGCAGTTACACCAGAGTCAACCGCTACATTACGTTCGATACCAGTACCAACCAACGGCTTCTCAGCGCGTAACGTTGGAACCGCTTGACGTTGCATGTTCGCACCCATCAATGCACGGTTCGCATCATCGTGTTCTAGGAACGGGATAAGCGAAGCGGCGATTGATACGACCTGGTTGGTCGCAACGTCCATGTAGTCAACATGTTCACGAGGGTGAAGACCAGATTCACCTTTTTGACGAGCTGTGATCAGCTCATCTGCAAACGTACCTTCTTCAGTCAGAATGGCGTTTGCCTGCGCGATAACAAATTGACCTTCTTGGATAGCTGACAAGTAATCAACTTCATCAGTCACCACACCATCAACAACACGACGGTACGGAGTTTCTAGGAAACCGTATTCGTTACAACGTGCAAATGCTGACAATGAGTTAATCAGACCGATGTTCGGACCTTCTGGCGTTTCGATCGGACATAGACGACCGTAGTGAGTTACGTGTACGTCACGTACCTCAAAGCCAGCACGCTCACGAGTTAGACCACCAGGACCCAATGCAGAAATACGACGTTTGTGCGTCACTTCTGAAAGTGGGTTGTTCTGGTCCATAAACTGAGAAAGCTGTGAAGAACCGAAGAATTCTTTAACGGCTGCAGAGATAGGCTTCGCATTGATCAAATCTTGAGGCATGATCGCATCAAGATCGCCAAGGCTTAAGCGCTCTTTCACTGCACGTTCAACACGCACAAGACCTACGCGGAATTGGTTTTCAGCCATTTCACCAACAGAGCGAATACGACGGTTGCCAAGGTGGTCGATATCGTCCACTTCGCCAATGCCGTTACGAATGGCGATCAACTTCTTCATCACTTCGATGATGTCAGTTTCGTCAAGCGTACCAAGCTCGCCGGTATCTTCACGCTCAATTGAGCTGTTGAACTTCATACGGCCTACTGTTGATAGGTCATAGCGTTCTTCTGAGAAGAATAGGCTTTCAAACAGCGATTCGGCTGCTTCTTTTGTTGGTGGCTCGCCAGGGCGCATCATGCGGTAGATTTCTACTAGCGCAGAAATACGATCAACCGTACTGTCGATGCGGAGCGTCTCAGACACAAATGGACCATGATCAAGATCGTTCGTAAATAGAACTTCAAGTTTCTTATAGCCCGCTTGTGAAAGATTCGCTAATGCTTCCAAGCTAATTTCTTGGTTTGCGCTAACGATGACTTCACCAGTTGCTTCATTGACATAATCTTTAGAAGCGACTTTACCTACGATGTACTCAACGGGTACTTCGATAAAATCAACGTTATCTTTTTCTAGTTGACGAATATGACGAGCCGTTACACGACGACCTTTTTCGACATAAACGGTACCATTTGCTTCAATATCAAATGACGCTGTTTCGCCACGCAGGCGCTCAGGTACCAACTCCATAAGAAGAGTTTGGTCTTTGACTTCAAACTTCACTTTTTCGAAGAACAGATCCAAGATCTCTTCTGTCGATTTACCAAGTGCACGAAGAATGATCGATGCAGGCAGTTTACGACGACGGTCAATACGCACGTATAGGTTATCTTTTGGATCAAACTCAAAATCTAACCATGAACCACGGTAAGGGATAATACGTGCGTTATAAAGAACTTTACCTGATGAGTGAGTTTTACCCTTATCGCTGTCGAAGAATACGCCTGGGCTTCGGTGCAGCTGGGATACGATAACCCTCTCAGTACCATTAATTACGAAGGTACCATTGTCTGTCATGAGTGGAATTTCACCCATGTAGACTTCTTGTTCTTTAATATCTTTTACAGTACCTGCTGGCGCGTCTTTATCAAAGATCACTAGGCGTAGTTTTACGCGTAGTGGCTTAGAATAAGTTACACCACGAATTTGACATTCTTTAACGTCAAAAACTGGCTCACCAAGACGATAGCTAACGTATTGCAGCTCAGAATTGCCGTTATAGCTCTGAATAGGAAATACAGAACGAAAAGCAGCCTCAAGACCGTATTGTCCTTCAGGATCCTGTTCGATAAACTTGTCGAACGAATCGAGCTGGATCGATAGCAGGTATGGAATGTCCAACACTTGTGGACGAGTACCAAAGTCCTTACGGATGCGCTTTTTCTCGGTATAAGAGTAAACCATGGGGTTCCTCAGCTCGCTGATAAGTGACCCAAACTGCCCACCAATTATTCAAAAATAAAGGGTCATAGGACAGTGACTAACAGCTGTTTACTGTAGTAACACAACATCACTCAAAAATGATAGTTTGTGTGCTTTTGCACGAGTATAAGCGTCTAAACAGCGGGAAAATTCACCCATACCCTACAGCGCAAAAAGGCCGGTGGTCAATAAACCACCAGCCATTAGCCTTGCGGCTAAGAAATTAAGTAATAATTACTTAACTTCAACAGTCGCACCAGCTTCTTCTAGCTCTTTCTTAAGTGCGTCAGCTTCTGCTTGAGAAACTGCTTCTTTAATTGCAGCTGGAGCGCCGTCAACTAGAGCTTTAGCTTCTTTAAGACCTAGGCCAGTTGCGCCACGTACTGCTTTGATTACAGATACTTTGTTTGCGCCAGCAGCAGTTAGGATTACGTCGAATTCAGTTTGCTCTTCAACAGCTGCTGCTGCTGGGCCGCCTGCAACTACTGCAGCTGCAGCAGAAACACCGAACTTCTCTTCCATAGCAGAGATAAGTTCAACAACTTGCATTACAGACATTTCTGCAACTGCATCTAGGATTTGCTCGTTAGTAATAGACATAACAATTCTCTTTTAAGTCAACAATAAGTTTATTTAGCAAACAATAAAAAGCAATGCGAATTACGCAGCTTCTTTTTGATCGCGGACAGCAGCGATAGTACGTACCAGCTTGCCAGCAGAAGCTTCTTTCATGCACATCATTAGGCGTGCGATTGCTTCGTCGTAAGTTGGTAGTGTCGCTAGTAGTTCAGCGTCAGTTAATGCGCCTTCAAATGCAGCTGCTTTGATTTCAAAGTGCTTGTTCTCTCTAGCGAAGTCTTTAAAAAGACGCGCTGCAGCACCTGGATGCTCGTTAGAGAATGCGATCAAAGTAGGACCTACGAATACGTCTTGTAGACATTCGTAAGCTGTGCCTTCCACTGCGCGACGTGCTAGAGTATTACGAACAACTCTCATGTAAACACCCGCTTCACGAGCTTGTTTACGTAGAGAAGTCATCGCGCCTACTTGAACGCCACGAGAGTCAGCAACAACTGCAGAAAGTGCACCACTGGCCGCTTCGTTGACTTCAGCAACAATTGCTTGTTTGTCTTGAAGGTTTAAAGCCATCTTGGATTTACTCCTGGTTGTCGTTACACCACTCACTATTATCACAACAGTGAGAGTTATTTCGGTGCAGTCCCAGAAGAAAGTTTATCTATTCAAAAAATAAATTATGCTTTCTGTCAGTTCGGGCACCATCTACGTAGGTACGATTAAGTCATTTATCAAACAGACAAATAACGCCTACGGTCTTGGACGGAGACTGGGTCATAGTTCTAAGAACTAAAATCAGCCCCAACCACAAATATTAGGCGCAGAATTATACACAAATTCCACACCTAATCAAATGTATTATTACGCTTGAGCGTTTAGCGTGTTCTGATCAACAGCAACACCAGCACCCATCGTAGTAGAAATGCTTACTTTCTTCAGGTAAGTACCCTTAGCAGAAGAAGGTTTCGCTTTCTTAAGTGCAACTAGAAGAGCTTCTAAGTTCTCTTGCAGTTGGTTAGTTTCGAAAGAAACTTTACCGATAGTTGTGTGGATGATGCCGTTTTTGTCGTTACGGTAACGAACCTGACCTGCTTTAGCGTTCTTAACCGCTTCAGCAACGTTAGGAGTTACAGTACCAACTTTAGGGTTTGGCATTAGACCGCGAGGACCAAGAATGGTACCTAGTTGACCTACAACGCGCATTGCATCTGGAGAAGCAACAACAACGTCAAAGTTCATTTCGCCTTTCTTCACTAGCTCAGCTAGATCTTCCATACCCACTAAATCTGCACCAGCAGCTTTAGCCGCTTCAGCGTTTGCACCTTGAGTGAACACTGCAACACGTACTTCACGACCAGTACCGTGTGGCAGAACAGTTGCACCACGTACGTTTTGGTCAGATTTACGAGCATCAATGCCAAGGTTCACAGCAACGTCTACAGACTCAACGAATTTAGCCGTTGCAAGTTCTTTAAGAAGAGCTACAGCTTCGTTGATTTCGTATTCTTTAGTTGCGTCAACTTTCTCACGGATAGTGCGCATACGCTTAGTTAGTTTTGCCATGATATTAACCCTCTACCACTAAGCCCATTGAACGAGCAGTACCCGCAATAGAACGTTTCATCGCTTCAATGTCAGCACCAGTCATATCAGCCGCTTTCGCTTCTGCAATTTCTTGGATTTGAGCATCAGTAACCGTGCCCACTTTTTCAGTGTTTGGACGGCCTGAACCAGACTTGATGCCTGCAGCTTTCTTCAGAAGAACAGCCGCTGGAGCAGTCTTAGTTACGAACGTGAAAGAACGGTCGCTGTATACAGTGATAACAACTGGAGTAGGCAAGCCTTTCTCCATTGATTCTGTTCTTGCGTTGAACGCTTTACAGAATTCCATGATGTTAACGCCACGTTGACCTAGTGCAGGACCAACTGGTGGACTTGGGTTCGCCATACCAGATGCAACTTGCAACTTGATATAAGCTTCAACTTTCTTAGCCATGATATTTCCTAAATGTGGGTACAAACGCCAATCAGCTGATCAGCTCCCCGGTTACTTTGTCATAAAAACGTGTAAATAAGGCGCGAAATTATAATCACATTTCACGCCCTTAACAACCCTAAAAGGTGTTTTTTTAATCAAGCTTATCGACTTGGCCAAACTCAAGTTCAACAGGAGTTGCACGACCAAAGATAGATACTGACACTTTAATGCGGCTCTTCTCGTAATCCACTTCTTCAACGGTGCCGTTGAAATCAGCAAATGGACCTTCATTAACACGAACCACTTCACCTGCTTCAAACATCGTCTTAGGACGCGGAGCTTCGCTCGCTTTCTCTAGACGATTAAGAATCGCATCGGCTTCTTTGTCAGTGATAGGTGCAGGACGATCGGAGGTTCCACCAATGAAACCCATTACACGAGGAACACTACGAACTAAGTGCCAGGACTCATCATTCATGAGCATCTGTACCAATACATAGCCTGGGAAGAACTTGCGCTCACTTTTACGGCGTTGACCTGCACGCATTTCAACAACTTCTTCGGTTGGAACAAGAACTTCACCGAAGAATTCTTCCATTGCGTGCATCTTGATATGCTCACGCAGCGATTGCGCTACGCGACCTTCAAATCCAGAGAAGGCTTGAACTACATACCAGCGTTTTTTAGGAGCTTCACTCATGTATTAAACCCTCTATACCCCAGTCACGAAAGCGACAAGACGAACCATAATGCCGTCGATGCCCCAAAGTGCTAGAGCCATTACGATACTTACAGCTAAAACGATTAATGTTGTTTGCATGGTTTCTTGACGTGTAGGCCATACCACTTTGCGAACTTCCATACGAGATTCACGCGCAAACGCAATCGCCGCTTTTCCTTTTGTGGTTGTCGCAGCAACACCGAGTGCTGCAATAATCAGCGCAACCACACCTGCAGCGCGAAGCACTACAGACATTTCACCATACAGGTAATTACCCACAACAGCGGCAGCTAACAGAGCAAAAGTGACAATCCACTTAAATGTGTCTGCTGCACTTGAGCTATCAGGAATTTCAGCATTGTTTGCTTTCATAAACCAACCTGTTACAAGTCTTAACATAGACGACAACAACCCCGCTGTTGCAGGGCAAATCCATAGCACAGGTAAAGCTACCTATACATACTCATCAAGATAGAAATGTCTCTATCTTAAATCCTTTGCACTGGCTTTATCGACCAACAAATCGACAACGGCCAAATTTAGTGCAGAAAAAGGGCATCAAATGATGCCCTTTTTGGTAGTCGTTAGTCAAATACTATTCGTATTTAAACGGCTAAATCAGCAATTAAGCGATAACTTTAGCAACAACACCAGCACCTACTGTACGACCACCTTCACGGATCGCGAAACGTAGACCTTCATCCATCGCGATTGGAGCGATTAGCTCTACAACCATTTGGATGTTGTCACCTGGCATTACCATCTCTACGCCTTCTGGTAGAGAGATATCGCCTGTTA
>NZ_SHMN01000023.1:0-63596 GCF_029478525.1 Vibrio sp. 1151_11
TAAATTATTTCGTCTTACTGATTTGACCTACTGATTGGCTGCTGGTTGGGCTTGAACCCTTACTGGCTGTGCCGTGTCAGTGAGGCGGCATTATAGGGAGAACGAAGATGAGTGCAAGCGGTTTTTAATAAAAAATAAGAAAAACATCTATTTTGTTTAAATAGCAGCCACAAAGCGTCAAAAGAGAGCATTTCGCTCTCTTTTGATAGGCTTTAATCTCTCTCGATCTTAAATAAAAGCGTAGGCATCAGCAAACATGTGATCGCTTTTTGCATTTTTGTATTGGGTAAACTGTTCTCTTGCTGCTCCAGCCATATCAAAACGACCTGCAATATAAATGTCGTACGCTTCTAACGACTCGAAATCATCATTGATCGCTTGGAGTACATTGCCAACCTTGCCATTCCAACCTTCATCAGCCGTTTCAACAACAGGTACAAAGTGGATGTTCTCAAATTGCTGAGCAATCTCACTCAGTTCTGTTTTTGCATAGAGTTGGTAAACGTCTTTTGCTCCCCAGTACAAATAGATAGCGTTACTTTTCTTTTGGCTAATACAGTGATCTAAAATCGAGCGTACATAGCTAAAACCTGTTCCTCCAGCAATGAGTAGTAGAGGGCGCTCATTTTCTTTTACCCACGCATCACCATGAGGTGCATCTATATTGACTAAACCCTTGTTGCTTAATGCCGTTCTCATTTTCTCAACCACTTCCTGTGCATAAGCATTGTGCTCGGCGGCACCAATGTGCAACTCTAGTTCACCAGTACGGCAAGGGCTGCTTGCGATAGAAAATGGACGTTTATCTTTCTCACCCATTTCTACCATGAGATATTGCCCAGCTTTAAATGCAAGAACACTTTCAGGTTGGAGGATGATTTTATAAGTATTAGAGGCTAATGGCTCAATTGACTTTACTTTACATTGGGTGGTCATGTTTTTCCTCTGGCTTACTCTGCAAAAGTAAGTACTAAGTTACTTGTTGCAAAGGCTTGGCAAGGGAATATCCAACCTTGTCGCTGCTCTTCGTCAGTCAACATCGGTTCTAAGTTATATTCCACTACACCTTCTAATTTTCTGCACATACACATAGCGCATGCACCTATTTGACAACGGTGTGGAAAAGAGATGTTCTTGTTGAGCGCAGCTTCCAACACCGTTGTACCGTCTTGCACTTCAAAAGTATCGCCTTTCGGCAGCAAGATCACCGTATAAGTCATAAAATACCTAGCTCATCCCAGAGCGAGTCTATTTTGGTGACGACCTCGTGATCTTTTTGGATTGGCGTCCCCCACTCTCGCTGAACTTCACCAGAGAGTTTGTTGGTTGCATCCAGCAGGAGCTTGGAACATTGCCCTTCATTAGCTTCTATACGATCAGTATCTCGAGACGGATCCATGCGCGTGGTTATCGCCCAAATCACGTCATTCCAATCTCGGATATTCACATCATCATCACAGAGCACAACAAACTTCAGATTTGAAAATGTCTCTAAAAATGCCCATATCTTTTTTAGCAGCTCTTGAGATTGACCAGCGAACGCTTTGTTCATGGATACAATCAAGAAACCATCATTAGAAAATGGCACTAAATAGATATCAACAATCTCAGAATGCTGTGCTCTAAGCTGATCCAAATGCTCAGCTTTGATCTGAGGAGCCGTTGATGGGGATGACTGTTGTCTTGTACCGTCACTCTCAACATCCCATTTAATGGTAGCATCTAAGCCCATTTTGGAGCCTAGCCCCACCACTGGAGAGGCAAAATCAAGTGAATCAATCGGTGTATGTTCGATGAATAAAGTGTCTCGGACTGGGTCCATATGTGTTGTCATTGCATTGATAACTGAATTCCAATCACGAGCATCGACTGATTCATCGCACACCACCACATATTTAGTGTACATAAACTGGCGAAGGAACGACCAAACTCCCATCATGACTCGCTTTGCATGACCAGGGTATTGCTTTTTCATCGTCACCACCGCCATTCGATAAGAACAACCTTCCGGCGGCAAATAGAAATCGACGATTTCAGGGAACTGTTTTTGGAGTATAGGTACAAACACTTCATTTAACGCAACACCAAGCACAGCTGGTTCATCAGGTGGGCGTCCGGTATAAGTGCTATGGTAGATAGGATTGCTGCGCATTGTGATATGCGTAACCGTAAAGACACGATGCTTTTCAACTTCATTATAGTAACCCGTGTGATCACCATAAGGCCCTTCGTCAGCATATTCGTTTGGATCTATGTAGCCTTCCAGCACAATTTCCGCACTAGCAGGCACATCTAGATCATTACTGAGCGATTTAACCACTTCTGTTTTACTGCCTCGTAGCAATCCCGCAAAAGCATATTCAGAAAGCGTATCTGGCACTGGTGTCACCGCGCCTAGAATGGTTGCAGGATCAGCGCCAAAAGCCACTGAAACTGGGAAATTCTCTCCGGGGTGAGTGTCCATCCAATCTCTTAAATCTAGAGCACCACCACGATGCGCCAGCCAACGCATGATGACTTTGTTTTTACTGAGTTTCTGTTGGCGATAAATCCCGAGATTTTGTCGCTTCTTGTTTGGCCCTTTAGTGATCGTCAGCCCCCAAGTCAGAAGAGGAGCAACATCATCGGCCCAACAACTCATCACTGGGATTTTGTCTAAGTCAACATCGTTGCCCTGCCAAACAATCTCCTGGCAAGGAGCCTTGCGTAGTCGTTTGGTTGGCATGTTGAGCACTTGCTTAAATAAAGGCAATTTATCGATAGCATCTTTGAAGCCCTGTGGTGGCTCGGGCTCTTTGAGATAAGCCAGTAATTTGCCGACTTCCCTTAACTCTTGGACCTCTTTACGCCCCATGCCGATCGCGACGCGTTTTGCGGTGCCAAACAAGTTAGTGAGCACGGGAACCGTATAACCGATCGGGTTTTCAAATAGCAAAGCTGGACCAGCGGCACGCAAAGTGCGGTCGCTAATTTCCGTCATTTCATAATGAGGGTCAATCGGGCAAGTAATGCGTTTTAGTTGGCCTGTTTTTTCCAGATGGTCAACAAATTCACGTAAATCCTTAAAGCTCATAGGCCTACTACATCGCTGATTAAACTGCAGGCAGTATAACAAAAACAACCCATTAACGATCCCCAAATTTCATAGGGTTATTGAGAGAGGGCTTGCAAAATACCACGACTTTTCACCTGAGAATTACTCACCAGTAAATCCTTTAGCCAGCGGCTGTGTCCTTGCTCGACCAAAGCAGTGGCCACTAAATTGACCTCTTCATTGATTGACATTTTGGCTATCAGAAAGTCGCGGATATCAGAACGCATGGGGCTGATGCGAACTAATGCCTTAATCGCTTGTACTTTTAAACTTGGATTTTCACTGGCGGCCATGATCTGTTTTATCGCAAATTCATCGCTTACGCTGGCTAATCGTGTGAGTTCCTGCTGAATGGAGAAATCGACCCGCATCAGCCACAGGAGTTTATAGATTTTAGGATCTTCACTAACTTGAGCTAATCGAACCATCACTTGTGTGGAAGGCAACCACCCGGTCACTGGCTCTGATGTCAGTTGCTCAGTGAGCGCAGCTAAAGCACTTGGGGATAGTGTATCTAACTCGCGGATCAGTAACGTTTCGCGAATTTTTACTTGATATTGAGTCCCTGACAACCATGTTTTCAGTACTAGCTCTTGGCGCTCCGCCTTCACCAAGAAATCGAGAATGGTTTGTTCTTGCCGCCAACGCTTTAATAAACGGCTGGCTATCGCAGAAGAGTCAAAAGCTGGAGTTGAGAATTCATAGCCTTGTTCTTTTTCAACAACTTGGTAAGTGGGTGCAAGCGCTTGCTGCTCTTCAATGAATATCACCATATTCGGCGTTATGGCGAGATCCAACTGCTCGATTTTTTGCAGCAACAGAAAACGTGCGGCTTCTTGCGGTAATAGCGCTAAACGTTGTAATGAAAAACGCAAAGAATCAAATTCATCATGTACCGCGTACTGCAATAACTCTGCACTTTTATGGCGAATTTGTTCTTCCTGAAGCCATTTCTGAGCTGTATCAGACGTTATTTCTATAGAGGCAGCACTTGGCCACGCACAAAATAAAAATAGCGAGAGGAGAAGCGACGACAACATTCCTTGTTGCATTTTAACCTCCTTGTAACATTTGGCCTATTGTGGAAGGTTAATGGGTTAAATGCAAACAAAAACGCCACCGATAAACGGTGGCGTTGGTCATACTAAACTTAGCGTCTATTATTGACGGCGCATCGCATCAAAAAACTCATCATTAGTTTTCGTCATCGCGAGCTTATCAATTAAGAATTCCATTGCGTCACTTTCACTCATTGGGTGAACGATCTTACGCAGAATCCACATTTTTTGTAACTCATCAGGTTTAGTAAGCAACTCTTCACGACGAGTACCGCTGCGGTTGAAGTCGATAGCAGGGAAGACACGTTTTTCCGCAATTTTACGGTTAAGGTGCAATTCCATGTTACCTGTACCTTTAAACTCTTCGTAGATAACTTCATCCATTTTAGAGCCAGTATCAACCAGTGCCGTCGCAATAATCGTTAAACTACCGCCTTCTTCTACATTACGAGCCGCACCGAAAAAGCGCTTAGGGCGTTGCAATGCGTTGGCATCCACACCACCAGTCAATACTTTGCCAGATGACGGGATCACTGTGTTGTAAGCACGAGCTAAACGTGTGATGGAATCAAGCAGGATAACGACATCTTTCTTATGCTCAACCAAACGTTTTGCTTTTTCGATCACCATTTCTGCCACTTGTACGTGACGTGAAGCTGGCTCATCGAACGTAGAAGCAACCACTTCGCCTTTCACAAGGCGTTGCATTTCCGTTACTTCTTCAGGACGTTCGTCAATCAGTAGCACCATCAACACACAATCAGGATGGTTGTTAGCAATACTTTGCGCGATATTTTGTAGCAACATGGTTTTGCCCGCTTTTGGCGGAGCAACAATCAAACCACGCTGGCCTTTACCAATCGGAGAGGCAAGGTCTAGAACTCGTGCCGTAATGTCTTCTGTCGAACCATTACCACGCTCCATGATCATACGTTCATTGGCATGCAGTGGAGTTAAGTTCTCAAATAAAATCTTGTTACGTGCATTATCCGGTTTGTCGTGGTTAACGGTGTTAACTTTTAACAATGCGAAATAACGTTCGCCTTCTTTTGGTGGGCGAATTTTGCCGGATACTGAGTCACCGGTGCGTAAGTTGAAACGGCGAATTTGGCTTGGTGATACGTAGATATCATCAGGGCCAGCTAAATATGAACAGTCGGCGCTACGTAAGAAACCAAAACCGTCTTGAAGAATTTCCAAGACCCCATCACCAAATATATCTTCACCACTTTTTGCGTGCGCTTTTAGGATGGAGAAGATGATGTCTTGTTTTCTTAGACGCGCTAGGTTTTCGAGGCCTAGGCTCTCACCAAGTTTCACAAGATCAGACACAGGTCTGTTCTTCAATTCTGTTAGATTCATTGTGGTGGATACTTGTTTAGTCAAAATAGGATCTATTTTCTAGTTAAGATGGATTTTGGTCTCAGGATCGACCAAGAAGTGAACACTTGTCTAATTAACGTGCGATAAACTAGCACTAAATAATAGCCTAGTCTAGAGTTTGTTTCTTTTCAAAAAAACAAAGCCGTGCATCAGAAAATGTACGGCTTTGCGATACCTGTTATAGGTTTGCGTCCAAAAACTCTTTCAATTGAGTTTTTGATAACGCACCAACTTTCGTTGCAGCGACGTTGCCATTTTTGAACAGCAGCAAGGTTGGGATGCCACGAATACCAAACTTAGGTGGAGTACCTGCGTTGTGGTCGATATTTAATTTACCGATAGTCAGTTTGCCTTCGTACTCGCTAGCGATTTCATCCAAAATTGGTGCAATCATCTTACAAGGACCACACCATTCTGCCCAAAAATCAACAAGAACAGGGCCTGCAGCTTTGATTACATCGTTCTCAAAACCATCATCTGTAAGCTGCAAAATCTTATCGCTCATCTTCCACTCCAATATGTTTTTCTGCACTGATTATAAGCTAACCAGTAAATAGATGCTCTATTGGAATGTATTTACTTTCGTATTGCAAGCTTAAGCTGATATTCTATGGCGATGAAAAAGACACATATCACAGAGCAAAAGTTCGCCGATTTGGGATTACATCCTCAAGTTGTTGAAGGATTGGAAAAAAAAGGGTTCGATTACTGTACCCCGATCCAAGCCTTGGCGTTGCCGGTACTGCTCACCGGCCAAGACATTGCAGGCCAGGCCCAAACAGGGACTGGTAAAACGCTTGCGTTTCTCGCTGCTACTTTTAACCACTTACTAACAACCCCTGAACATGAAGGGCGAAAACCGACGCAGCCGCGTGCCATTATTATGGCTCCGACTCGTGAGTTAGCGATTCAAATTTATAACGACGCCGAACCTCTGATTGCCAGTACTGGCATCAAAGCCGCGCTGGCTTACGGTGGTGAAAGCTACGATAAGCAATTGTCTAAGCTGCAAGATGGTGTCGACATATTGATCGGTACAACAGGACGTATCATAGATTTCTACAAACAACACGTGTTTAACTTGAATAATATTCAAGCTGTAGTGCTGGATGAAGCCGATCGCATGTTTGACCTTGGTTTTATCAAGGACATTCGTTTTCTGTTTCGCCGTATGCCTGAACCTAAAGAGCGCCTGAACATGCTGTTTTCAGCCACGCTTTCTTATCGCGTTCAAGAGTTGGCGTTCGAGCACATGCATAACCCTGAGCACGTGGTTGTTGAACCAGAACAAAAAACTGGCCATCGCATCCAAGAAGAGCTGTTCTACCCGTCTAACGAACATAAGATGGCGCTATTACAGACACTGATAGAACAAGACTGGCCAGATCGCGCCATCATTTTTGCCAACACAAAACACCGCTGCGACTCTATTTGGGGTCATTTAGCTGCAGATGGGCACCGTGTCGGCCTACTAACAGGTGATGTACCGCAGAAGAAACGTGAAAAGATCCTTGAGCAATTCACTACCGGTGATGTCGACATTCTTGTTGCAACCGACGTGGCAGCGCGAGGCTTACACATTCCTCAAGTCACACACGTATTCAACTACGACTTACCTGATGACTGTGAAGACTACGTGCACCGCATTGGTCGTACAGGTCGCGCAGGAGAGAGTGGTCACTCGATTAGTTTTGCCTGTGAAGAGTACGCCATTAACCTAACCGCGATTGAAGAGTACACCGGGCACGCGGTTCCTGTTTCTGATTACGATGCATCGGCGTTGATTGAAGACTTACCGCCGCCAATTCGTCTGCGTTCTCGTAATCCTCAGCAGCGCCGTACTAATAACAATGGCCCTCGTACTGGCAACCGTAAGCCACAAAGTCGTCGCCCACGTCAACCGCATCAAAGTAATAAGGGTTCGTAATCCATTTATGAGTAAAGCCGTCTCCTCGCCGCTCTACGCTGCCATCGACCTTGGGTCGAACAGTTTTCATATGCTCATCGTGCGTCATATTGATGGCAGTGTACAAACGATGGCCAAAATAAAGCGCAAAGTACGCTTGGCCGCCGGGTTAGATGATAACAACGCTCTTAGCCAAGAAGCGATGCAGCGAGGATGGGACTGCCTCAGTTTATTTGCGGAACGACTACAAGATATACCCGCCAGCAATATCCGTATTGTTGGCACTGCCACACTGCGTACAGCCACCAACGTTGAGCTGTTTTTAACTCAAGCCAACCAAATACTCGGCCACCCCATTCAGGTTATTTCCGGTGAAGAAGAGGCGGCGACTATCTATAAAGGAGTGGCGCACACTTCGGGTGGCTTAGGACGACGCTTGGTTGTCGATATTGGTGGGGCCAGTACTGAACTCATCATTGGTGAAGGGTTCGATGCCAAAGCGTTAACCAGTTTAAAAATGGGCTGCGTCACTTGGCTTGAGCGCCATTTTAAAGACAGACAGCTTAACGCGGCTAACTTTAATCGAGCGATCGATGCGGCAAAACAGACGTTAGCGCCTATCCTTGAACAATACTCACAGTTAGGTTGGGATGTGTGCGTGGGTGCCAGTGGCACAGTACAAGCGTTGCAAGAAATTATGTTAGCGCAAGGTATGGATGAGGTGATCACTCATACCAAACTAAAACGCTTGCAAAAACAAGCGATGCTCGCCGATCACTTGGAAGAGCTTGATATTGAAGGCTTAACTTTAGAGCGAGCGTTAGTTTTCCCAAGTGGCCTATCGATTTTAATTGCCATCTTTGAACTGATCGAGATTGAATCGATGACTTTAGCTGGCGGCGCATTGCGTGAAGGCTTAGTGTATGAAATGGTCGAAGAGCTGCGCCAAGATGACATTCGAACGCGTACCATCAATAGCGTTCAGGTGCGATATCAAATTGATGTTGACTACGCCAAGCAAGTGGCTCAACTTGCCCAATCGCTGCTCAAACAGTGTGGGGGGGAAGATTGGATTGCGGAACCGCAAGCTGAAATGCTGCTCACTACCGCTGCACAATTGCATGAAATAGGGTTAGCGATTGATTTAAAAAAAGGCGGTGAACACAGCGCCTACCTGTTACAAAACCTCGACTTACCCGGCTATACCCGTGCACAGAAACACTTTCTAGGCGAAATTGCTCGTCGTTATCGCGAGCAGCTCTCTTCATTGCCAGAGCAGTACGCTCTGTCGGGCAACAGCGCCAAACGGGTGTTACGTTTACTGCGCCTTGCCGTATTGCTCAGCCATCGTCGTAACAAGGCACTACAGCCTAAATTTACATTACAAGCTCAAGGTGACCAACTGACTCTTCGGTTATCCGCCAAATGGTTAGCGGCCAATCCTCTCACCACCGCCGAGCTGGATATTGAAGCAAACCGTCAAAGCGACATTGGTTGGCCACTCATTATCGATCCATCATAATCATAAATAGTCATAAGATGCAGACACATAAAAAAGCCCGAGCAGCACTTGCTCGGGCTTTGATTTTCTCTCTTCCTAGTATAATGGCTTGCTACTCCACTACTGAGCATTGATCCCAACGGTTCGAAAATCAGGGTTGACCGCTGTCAGCTTGCGGATCAAGTAATTGAGCAGCACACCGTACATCGGCACAAACAGGCCTAAACTGATCACCAGTTTAAAACCATAATCGACCAAGGCAATTTCGGTCCAATGTTCAGCCATGAACGGATCGGGGCTTTGATAGAAAGCAATCGCAAAAAAAGCGACCGTGTCTAATGCATTACCAAATAACGTAGAACAGGTTGGCGCAACCCACCACTGCTTCATCTGGCGCAGACGATTAAACACATGCACATCCATAATTTGCCCTAGCAAATACGCCATAAAACTGGCAATCGCAATACGAGCAACAAACAGATTAAACTCATGAAGCTGAGCAAGCCCTTGTAATTGACCTTCAAAAAATAGCACCGAGAGTGCATAAGAAACAATCAAAGCCGGTAACATCACTAAGAAAATGATTTTACGAGCCAACGCTGCACCAAAAATGCGTACAGTGAGATCCGTTGCCAGAAAAATGAATGGGAAAGTAAATGCGCCCCAAGTGGTATGTAAACCGAAGACAGTAAAGGGCAACTGAACCAGATAATTGCTTGATGCGATAATGATCAAATGAAATAGCACTAAAAGTGCCAAAGCTTTGCGCTGCTGCGCAAGGGTAAAGTAACTCATTGTGTACCTTTTTAGTTTGTTTTGGGGGCGAGGGAACCCAAATCGAAGAATTAGTCTTGCATTAATTTGTAGGCTTACCACGCGATCATATTCAAATCACGAGCTCAGCGGCGGGCGATTATACAGCAATAAACCCCCTCGACAAGCCTTGAAATAAGAGCAAACGTTTACCCATTGAAGAAAATATCACCGTTTTAAAATTCCCCTTTCACAGCTAAAGGCCGACCTTTTTGTTGTAGACATCCATGGGAACGTGCTACTCTTCGCCTCCATTTTTTCTGGCCTTATTTTCATTTTCTAGGATGAAACTCTCTGGGTCAGTGCTATCTTTTAACATGCTGATAGACGCAAATATCAGCATTCAATCCTAACCTAACGTGGAACAGAACAGATGGGCAAAGGTACTCTTTATATCGTCTCTGCACCCAGTGGTGCAGGCAAATCAAGCTTGATCTCTGCGATGTTGGAAACCAACCCAACCTATGCGATGAAAGTCTCTGTTTCACATACCACACGCGGCATGCGCCCGGGCGAACAAGATGGTGTTCATTACCATTTTGTACAAAAAGAGCTGTTTGAAGAGTTGATTACTAAAGGTGAATTTCTCGAACATGCTGAAGTATTTGGCAACTACTACGGCACCTCTAAGGTATGGATTGAAAATAACCTCAACAAAGGCATTGACGTTTTTCTTGATATTGACTGGCAAGGCGCGCGTCAAATACGCGACAAAATGCCGGATGCAAAAAGTGTGTTTATCCTTCCTCCTTCAAAAGAAGAATTGGAACGCCGCTTGAATGCTCGTGGTCAAGACAGTGAAGCCGTCATTGCTAAACGTATGAATGAAGCTCAAGCTGAAATCTCGCATTACACCGAATACGACTATGTCATCATAAATGATGATTTCGATGTGGCATTAATGGATTTCAGAGCTATTTTACGTGCTGAACGATTGAAGCAAGACAAGCAAGCTGCTAAATATAACAGCATGCTCAACGCGCTACTGGCGGAATAATCACCCGCTCAAACAAGGCAAAGTCTATCGCTAGTATAAACAAAGATTAGACTGTATACTTTCTCGTCATTTAAAAATTTTTAGTTAACTATTTGGAGTTCTCATGGCACGCGTAACTGTTCAAGACGCTGTTGAAAAAGTGGGCAATCGTTTCGACCTAGTTCTGATTGCGGCTCGCCGCGCTCGTCAAATGCAAACTGGCGGTAAAGATTCATTGGTGCCAGAAGAGAACGATAAGCCAACCGTTATCGCTCTGCGCGAAATCGAAGAAGGTCTTATCACGAAAGATGTGCTTGATGCTCGTGAGCGCCAAGAGCAGAAAGAGCAAGAAGCCGCAGAATTGGCCGCCGTAAGCAGCATCGCTCACAACCGTTAATTCTGCCATTCAAATTCAACAACCTTCCGGGCCTATAATTTGTATCTATTTGATAGCCTTAAAGACGTTGTCCAAGAATACCTAACAGAGCCTCAAATTGAGGCTCTGCGTCAATCTTATGTGGTCGCACGTGAAGCCCATGAAGGGCAAACCCGTTCTAGCGGCGAACCTTACATTATTCACCCTGTTGCGGTTTCTCGAATTTTGGCTGATATGCGCCTTGATTTGGAAACGCTACAAGCAGCGTTATTACATGATGTCATCGAAGATTGCGATGTCACTAAAAGCGATCTTGAAGCGCAATTTGGTCACGCCGTGGCGGAATTGGTAGACGGGGTTTCTAAACTCGACAAGTTGAAATTTCGTGATCGTAAAGAAGCCCAAGCCGAGAACTTTCGTAAGATGGTGCTGGCAATGGTGCAAGACATTCGCGTTATTCTCATCAAACTTGCTGACCGCACACACAATATGCGTACCCTTGGCGCATTGCGCCCAGATAAAAAGCGTCGTATTGCCCGTGAAACGTTAGAGATTTACGCGCCTCTTGCTCACCGCTTAGGGATTCATAACATCAAGACTGAGCTAGAAGAGCTTGGCTTTGAAGCATTGTACCCAAATCGTTATCGCGTATTGAAAGAAGTGGTGAGATCCGCTCGCGGTAACCGCAAAGAGATGATCCAACGCATCCACAGTGAAATTGAAGGCCGCTTGCAAGATTTCGGTTTGAAAGCACGCGTGGTCGGCCGTGAAAAGAACCTGTTCTCCATCTATAACAAGATGAAAACCAAAGAGCAGCGCTTTCACACCATTATGGACATCTACGCTTTTCGAGTCGTGGTCGACACTGCAGATACTTGTTATCGTGCATTAGGCCAAGTTCATAGCTTGTACAAACCTCGCCCGGGGCGCATGAAAGATTACATCGCCGTGCCCAAAGCGAACGGCTACCAATCTTTGCATACCTCGATGGTCGGCCCACACGGCGTCCCAGTTGAAGTGCAGATCCGCACTGAAGACATGGAACAGATGGCCGACAAAGGCGTGGCTGCTCATTGGTCTTACAAAGGTAATGGCGAACGCACTGGCACCACCGCGCAAATTAAAGCTCAACGCTGGATGCAAAGCCTACTTGAGCTACAACAAAGCGCTGGCAACTCGTTTGAGTTTATTGAGAACGTTAAGTCGGATCTTTTCCCTGATGAAATCTACGTCTTCACACCCAAAGGCCGCATCGTTGAGCTGCCTGTCGGGGCAACTGCGGTTGATTTTGCCTACGCGGTACACACCGATGTCGGTAATACCTGTGTTGGAGCTCGTGTTGATCGAAACCCTTATCCGTTAAGTAAATCACTGAAAAACGGCCAAACGATTGAAATCATCAGCGCTCCTGGGGCTCGTCCTAATGCCGCTTGGCTCAACTATGTGGTCACGTCTCGCGCTCGTACTAAGATACGTCAAGTGCTTAAAACCATGCGCCGTGAGGAATCGATCACACTTGGTAGACGTTTGCTCAATCACGCGCTGGGTGATCTTTCACTCAGTGACATCAGTGACGAGAACATTAAGCATGTGATTGGTGAGCTTAAAATGGCCACGGTCGATGATCTGCTGGCCGCGATTGGTTTAGGCGAACTGATGAGTATTGTCATTGCGCGTCGTCTGCTTGGCGATGCTGATGAGCTGACCGAAGTGGAAAGCAATGATGGCAAACCGAAAAAGAAACTGCCGATCCGCGGCGCTGAAGGTATTTTGCTCACGTTTGCTAACTGCTGCCACCCCATCCCAGACGATCACATCATTGCGCATGTATCTCCGGGTCGTGGTTTAGTGGTGCATCGTGAAACCTGCCCTAATGTTCGTGGCTACCAAAAAGAGCCGGATCGTTACATGGCGGTTGAGTGGTCTAAAGATTACGACCAAGAGTTCATCACCGAACTGAAAGTGGACATGCAAAACCACCAAGGTGCGTTAGCGGAACTGACGAATGTAATCTCGAAAACAGGTTCCAACATTCATGGCCTCTCCACCGAGGAGCGTGATGGACGTTTGTATACTGTCACTGTGCTGCTGACCACCAAAGATCGCATTCACTTAGCAAACATCATGAAAAAAATTCGTGTGATGCCTCATGCACTGAAAGTGCGACGCCGGAAAAATTAAACTATCCAAACAAATAAAACCCCTTGCGGCTAACCACTCATGGGGTTTTTTATTTTCCGATACCCTACCCCCATCTTGCATTTTAGGCGTCACTATTCAAATTAGCCGATGGCCTGCCGCTTATCGACCATTACATGATTTTATGCTGTACAAAAAAACAGTTCGATGGTTGAATAATACATAACGATACTGTTAATGAGCCCTGTTATGTCACAGCTACTGTCCGCGATTCCTCTCACCTCACTCTCTGGCGTGGGCGCTAAAGTGGCTGAAAAACTGGAAAAGGTTGGCTTAATCAGTGTGCAAGATCTGCTGTTCCATCTCCCTTTACGTTATGAGGATCGCACACGGATCTACCCTATCGCTAAATTGCATCCCGGGCTTTGGGCCGCTGTGCAAGGTAAAGTCATGGCGGTGGATACGGTTTTTGGCAAACGCAAAATGCTCACAGTAAAAATAAGCGATGGTAACGGCACCATTACGCTGCGTTTTTTTAACTTTACGGCTGGGATGAAAAACAATTTTGCTGAAGGTAAGTTAGTGCACGCTTACGGTGAAATTAAGCGTGGTGGATTCGGCCTTGAAATTGTTCATCCTGATTATAAATTTTATGCTCCTCAGCAACAGCCAGATGTCGAAGCTAACTTAACACCCGTTTACCCAACAACCGATGGCCTGCGCCAACTCACGCTACGCACACTCACTGATCAAGCATTAAGTTTACTCGACAAAGCCGCCGTACAAGAACTGCTACCTGCTGGGTTATATGATCACCAAATTACGCTCTCTGAAGCGCTGCACATCATTCACCGGCCGCCACCGGGCATTAACCTGCAACTGTTTGATGAAGGGAAACACCCGGCGCAGGTTCGCTTAATTATGGAAGAGCTGTTGGCGCAAAACCTCTCCATGCTGGCTGTACGCCATCAAGGCCAGCAAGATATCGCATTGCCACTAGCTGGGTCTGGCACACTCAAACAACAACTGCTTGCACAACTGCCTTTCTCTCCCACTAAAGCACAAACACGTGTTGTGACAGAGATCGAAGCCGATCTGGCACAAGCTCACCCCATGATGCGTTTAGTACAAGGTGATGTGGGCTCAGGGAAAACCTTGGTCGCTGCATTAGCCGCCGCACGTGCTATCGAACATGGCTATCAAGTAGCATTAATGGCACCGACGGAATTGCTGGCCGAGCAGCACGCAATTAACTTTGCCAACTGGTTTGAAGCAATGGGTATCCAAGTCGGCTGGCTGGCGGGTAAATTAAAAGGCAAAGCGAAAGAAACAGAACTAGCTCGCATTGCCAGCGGTGAGGCAAAAATGATAGTGGGTACTCACGCTCTTTTCCAAGAACAAGTTGAATTTCATCACCTTGCGCTCGTCATCATTGATGAACAACACCGCTTTGGCGTCCACCAGCGTTTAGAACTGCGTGAGAAAGGGGCGAAGCAAGGCGCGTATCCGCACCAGTTAATCATGACCGCAACGCCGATCCCACGAACTTTAGCGATGACTGCTTACGCTGATTTAGAAACCTCCGTTATTGATGAACTGCCACCGGGACGAACGCCCATTCAAACTGTCGCTATCCCAGATACAAAGCGTGATGATATCGTCGAGCGCGTACGTCATGCCTGTTTGAATGAAGGAAAACAGGCTTATTGGGTCTGTACTTTGATTGATGAGTCTGAGGTGCTAGAAGCGCAAGCCGCCGCCGACACAGCGCAAGAGCTACAACGCACTCTGCCCGATGTCAAAATCGGTTTGGTGCATG
Source organism: Vibrio sp. 1151_11 (assembly GCF_029478525.1). NCBI lineage: Bacteria > Pseudomonadati > Pseudomonadota > Gammaproteobacteria > Vibrionales > Vibrionaceae > Vibrio > Vibrio sp. 1151_11. Next base: position 15,066 of record NZ_SHMN01000023.1, read on the forward strand.
GCCGAATGAAGCCGAGCGAAAAACAAGCGGTGATGCAAGCCTTTAAAAACAATGAACTGCACTTGCTGGTTGCCACAACGGTGATTGAGGTTGGCGTTGACGTGCCGAATGCGAGCTTGATGATCATCGAAAACCCTGAGCGTTTGGGCTTAGCACAGTTGCACCAATTACGCGGCCGCGTAGGGCGAGGCTCTGTCGCCAGCCATTGCGTATTGCTCTACCATGCACCACTATCGAAAACCGCGCAAAAACGCTTGGGTGTACTGCGTGAGAGCAATGACGGTTTCGTAATTGCTCAGCGAGACTTAGAAATTCGCGGTCCGGGGGAGCTGCTTGGTACCAAACAGACTGGCCTCGCGGATTTCAAAATTGCGGATTTAGTCCGTGACCAAGGTTTAATTCCTGAAGTACAGCGCATTGCTCGCTACTTACACGACCATTATCCAAGCCACGCGACCGCCATTATCGATCGCTGGTTAGGAGAGAAGGACATCTACGCCAAAGCATAAGATTGTTCGTTCTGTATTCCCCTCTCCCTTACACAGCAAAGCAAACGTTTGCTTTCTTGCGTAAACTCTCTATAATTTCGCCAATTTTTTTAGTGAACTACTCACTTATCCAGTCCGAGCAGATTCTGATTAACAGCAATCACAGATGACGTGTCTGCTCCACTTAGTGCTCCCACTCAGCGAACGCTAAGACAATAACGCACCATTAGGAAAACAGTATGACTATCCACAACGCTTCGCGTAAGTCTGATTTGGTTTATCAACTCAACGATAGGCCACCGCTACCCCAAACCATTTTCGCCGCTTTACAACATTTGCTAGCCATGTTTGTTGCGGTCATCACCCCTTCGCTTATTATTTGCCAAACACTTGGTGTTTCTGCCGAACAGACCAACACCATCATCAGCATGTCGCTGTTTGCATCTGGCTTATCCTCCTTTATCCAGATCCGCACCATTGGCCCAATTGGCTCCGGTTTACTTTCTATCCAAGGCACCAGTTTTAACTTTCTTGGGCCAATTATTGGCGCAGGCTTGTCATTAAAAGCGGGTGGTGCAGATATCAGCACTATGATGGCGGCGATCTTTGGCACCATTTTAGTCGCTTCTTTTGCTGAAATCCTATTATCACGAGTGCTGCAATACGCGCGCCGCGTGATCACGCCGCTGGTGTCAGGCATTGTGGTCACCCTGATAGGCTTAACACTGGTACAAGTTGGTTTAGTTTCTATGGGTGGCGGCTATGCTGCGCTCAGCGATGGCACTTTTGGCAGCTTAGACAAACTGGCATTGGCGGGAACCGTGCTTGGGCTTATCGTGTTGCTCAACCGCTCAAGTAACCCATACATTCGCGTAGCATCTATTGTGATTGCGATGTTCATCGGTTACATCATGGCCTACTTGATGGGGATGGTGAACACTGATTCACTGAGTGAAACTGCCCTGATTGCCCTACCAATACCGATGCAGTTTGGTTTAGGTTTTGATTGGTCACTCTTTATTCCTCTGGTACTGATTTTCTTGATCACCGCATTGGAAGCGATTGGTGATATCACCGCCACTTCTGAAGTGTCGGGCGAGCCCGTCAAAGGGCCGATTTACATGAAGCGCATTAAAGGTGGTGTGCTGGCTGATGGTTTGAACTCAGCGCTGGCGGCGGTCTTTAACAGTTTTCCCAACTCGACCTTTAGCCAAAACAATGGCGTAATTATGCTCACCGGGGTTGCCAGCCGTTATGTGGGTTACTTTATTTCCGCCATGCTGGTGTTGCTCGGCCTGTTCCCAGGCGTGGCAAGCTTTGTACAATTGATTCCTGAACCGGTACTTGGCGGTGCAACCATCGTCATGTTCGGCACCATTGCCGCCGCGGGTGTGCGTATTATTTCCCGTGTGGATCTCGACCGCCGCGCGATTTTAATCATGGCGCTGTCGTTTTCGATGGGGTTAGGCATTGCGCAAAAGCCAGAGATTCTGCAATTTATGCCCGAGTTCATTAAGAGCATTTTTTCATCCGGCGTAGCGGCTGGCGGTATCACCGCCATTTTGCTCAACTTGCTACTGCCAGAAAAATTGCCACGCGAAGAAGAAGAACTCGAAGAGCTCAAAACCAACTGATTGCATGGATGGGCCCAAAAACGTCGGTCAGCAGCCGAAAAGACATAAACCGCAAACACAATGGGCTCAACGGAGACCATTGTGTTATTTAGTGAATAAGCCCCTATTTGGTCGGGAAGCTCAGTTGCGCTTTGAGCCCACCTTCACTGCGGTTACTCACCACAACGCTGCCATGATGCTGGCTAACAATCCGTTTCACTATCGCCAAACCAAGTCCTGTGCCTTCACTGCCGCGCGCGGTATCACCACGCGTAAAAGGTTCAAACACTTTACTCACTTGGCTAGGATCAATACCCGGACCATTATCCTCCACACAAACCCAAGCCATTTTGTTATCTGCGGTACTGCCCGTACTCACCTTAACCCAACCATTACCATAACGAATGGCGTTCACCACTAAGTTGCTCACTGCGCGTTTAATGGCGATCGCATTGCCAAAGGCTGGCTGCATTGGTAAATGCAGCGCGACATCGATTTTGATCTCATAGCCCCCTTCGGCAGTGGCGACATCATTAGCTATCTCATTGAGATCAACGGCGGTAAAGGTCTGTTTATTGACGGGTTTAAGGTAGTCCATAAACTGACTGATGATCTCGTTACACTCTTCCGTATCACTGATGATCCCTTCGGCGAGATAACTCTCTTCTGGAGACATCATTTCCGTGGCTAAGCGAATGCGGGTCAGCGGCGTGCGTAAGTCGTGGCTGATCCCCGCCATCAATAATGAGCGATCCTCTTCAAGCGCTTGGATCCCTTTCGACATTTGATTAAACGCCAACGTCACCGCGCGAATTTCAGAAGCGCCTTTGAGCGGCAATGGTGGCGGGTTCTCGCCTCGGCCAACGGCTTTGGCGGCTTTTTCTAAGGCAATTAAAGGACGATTTTGCAGACGAATAAACAGCCATCCCCCCAAGACAATCAGTAACGCCATCACCAAACTATTGTGAAATAGTGGCGCAAAATCCTCTTTTTGCAACTCAGAGAGAGGGATGCGTATTAATGACCCCGGAAAAGAGTCCACTTTCATCCATAAAATATAACTCTCTTTACCCAAAATCATCCGCACATCGGTCGGCGAGCCGAGCTCATTGCTCATCTCCTCGCTCATCAAATCAATGCTGATGGCATCGTGATACTCTTGGGCCATCTCACTCTCTTCACTATGAATGGTGACGCCCAACTGTTCTAACACTCGGCGGCGCTGTAAGGCGTCCATTCCCAGCTTCGATGTATTGTTCGCCGCATCATCCAGCATTAGGTTGATCTCATGGCCCAAAATCTTATTGAACTGCTGCAAACTGGGCATCAAAGCATAGTTAAATACGGCGTAATAAGAATACACTTGGCTGGCGATCAGCAATGAAAAGAAGAGCAAAATCGATTGAGTAAAGGAACTGCGAATGCGCATAGGAAAACCCGCTATGAACGTACTATCAAAAAGGTGACAAAAAAGCTCCTGTGGGTTAACCGACAGGAGCTGATTGAAATTTAAGACTCTTTACCATCTGGAACGAAGACGTAACCTAAGCCCCACACCGTTTGTATGTAGCGTGGTTTGCTTGGATCCACTTCAAGCATGCGACGTAAACGCGAGATTTGCACATCAATCGAGCGCTCCATTGCGGAGTATTCACGCCCTCTTGCCATATTCATCAACTTATCGCGCGACATCGGCTCACGCGCATTGGTGACTAAGGTCTTCAATACGGCAAATTCACCGGAAGTGAGCGGCATTGGCTCATCACCACGGAACATTTCGCGGGTACCTAAATTCAAGCGAAACTCACCAAACTCAACCACCGACTCTTCAGCACTTGGCGCGCCGGGGGCTTCAATCACTTGGCGACGCAGCACGGCTTTGATTCGCGCCAGTAGTTCACGCGGGTTAAACGGTTTGGGCAGGTAATCATCCGCACCCACCTCCAAGCCAACAATACGATCCACTTCGTCGCCTTTAGCGGTCAGCATTAAAATCGGCAACATATTATTGGCGTTACGCAAGCGGCGGCAAATAGACAAACCATCTTCACCCGGTAACATCAAATCAAGCACCATTAAGTGGAAGTTTTCACGAGTGAGCAGGCGATCCATCTGTTCGCTATTGGCGACACTACGCACCAGAAAACCTTGCTCTGACAAGTAACGCTCAAGCAATGCACGTAAACGCGCATCATCATCCACCACTAAAATTTTATAGTTTTCTTGCATCTGAGATCCCACCTAATTCTGAGCTTCAGCCAATATCAAACCGAGCGAGTAAAATGTAACACCGTTGCGGCTAAAATCATGCAAAGAATTGTTAACGTTTATGTCTTTTGTCGCGCTTCGTTGTTAGACACTAAGCGGATAACATCGTTTGTCAGTTCGGCTCTTTATCAAAGCGGCCAAAACGATAGCGATAGCCTAAACCAAAGGCAATATCGGTGCTGTTGTTGGCATTAAACATATTTTCGACCGCAGTAACTTCAATCGCTGAATGGCTCATTTGATAACGATACCCCAAAATAAACTCGGTCGATGGTTTAGAAAAGTCATCCTCGCCCGTTGAAAGGCCTTGATAGAATGAGACCTGCCCAATCAGATAATGGCGTTCTAACCACTGATATCGATAACTGGTACCCATCGACCAAGTGCTCGAATGATACTGGGTTTGGCCTGGTACATTGGTCGGGTTGCGAAAGGTGATAGCCAACAGGGTATCAAGTGCATGCTTACCTCTTCGGTAGCCATAATTAAGCTGCACCGCTTGTTCAAACTCAGACAGGTTGAATATTCCATGGTGTGGATCGTTGTAATAGAGTGAAACTCCCAATGACAAACCGTGATGAGGCTTATCCACCAGCTGGTACTGTAAATAGCTGGTCAACGCACGACTCAATGTCTCGCCTCGGAACGCTTCCTGATCAATGCCGTACTCTGGCATTTGAATGATGAAGCGATCGTTATCGACATCCTCACGCCCATTTTGATCAATGCCAAACCAGTCATGAAAAGCAAGTGTTAAGCCATCTAAATGATTATTGGCAGCAAAGTTCCAACGATAATTAAGCTCAGCCTGCCACTTCGAAGTGAGCTGCCATTTACCACCCATTGCAAGCTGATTCTGGTAATAATCCAAACTATAGTGGGGAGTGATCGCCCAAATGCTGGCGATAGTCGCGCTGGTGTAGAGCTCCACTTCTTCCTCTTGCATCGAAAAGCCGGAGCGAAGTTGTGCAGAAAGGCTATTGGTATGCAGTGGCGATTGCACATAGCTTTGCGCAGGCCCGTAGTCAATGTCCGCCCACGCCGAGGGGATGGGAAGAGAAAAGAGAATAAACCAACAAATGCACTTACACTCCGTCATGCATACTCTCCGGCCAAAGCAACCTTTTGAATATATTAGACAATCATTAACGCTTAGTGAGTGACCATATCCCTTAATGATGATCTACCGTACACATTAAGTGTATGCGCTAATTCAGAAATATCATGAGATAGTGCTAACTTTTTCCGCAAGCTAGGGCGTTTTCAAATTCGGATTATCAAATTTTTTTTGAAAATGAATTAAGTAAGAGGCGGTTTCTTGTTTGGACTCAGTCCGTTATCTTAGCGCCATCTCGAATGTTATCTTCCCTAGGAGGGAAAAATGAATATTGTTCAAGCATCGCAAGCGCGCTATTCCACCAAAGCGTTTGACACCAACCGTAAACTGACTGAACAGCAAGTCGCTGATATTAAAGAACTGGTACGCATGAGCGCCTCTAGCGTCAATTCGCAGCCTTGGCATTTTATTTTGGCGGCTAGCGAGGAAGGCAAAACGCGTATCGCCAAAGCGGCGCAAGGTCAATTTTCCTTTAACGAACGCAAAATTTTGGATGCGTCTCACGTGATGGTGTTTTGCGCCAAAACCGATATTGATGATCACTACTTATTGACGCTGCTGGAAAACGAAGAGAAAGATGGCCGCTTTGCCAATGAAGAAGCCAAAACAGGCATGCACGGCGGACGCAGCTATTTTGTTAACTTGCATCGAGAAACGCTCAATGACGCCGAACACTGGATGCAAAAACAAGTTTATTTAAATGTTGGAACACTGCTGCTCGGAGCGGCTGCGATGGGCATTGATGCTGTCCCCATTGAAGGGTTTGATGCCGAGGTGCTCAACCAAGAGTTTGGCCTGACTGAAAAAGGGTTCACCAGCTTAGTGATTGTACCGCTCGGTTACCACAGCGAAGAAGATTTCAACGCCAAGCTGCCGAAATCTCGCTGGCCAGAGCAAACCGTCTTTACTGAGTTATAAGCCATGATCCACTTATTAGCCGAAATCAAAGCCCTTCCCGACTCAATAGAGCGAGTGCAAGCTATGCTTGAAGCGCTGCTTGAACCGAGCCGCAACGAAACAGGCTGCTGCCAATATGAGCTCTATCGTGATAACTCGATTGACGGGTTATTCTTGATGCAGGAGATTTGGTGCTCAGAGGAGAGCTTGCAACAACACCTGCAGAGTGCGCATTTTCAGCACTTTCAACAACAGCTTAGCGAGCAAGAGGCATTGGAATACCTACAAATCCGCCCGCTAACGTTTGTTGGCTAATGCGGGATTAACTCTCACGCTGTTTGATGGCTGTCAGTACCGCTTGTCGTTGCTGGCAGCCTTTTCCACGAATAAATTCCTGAAAAGCGCGAATGGTTGGGGTGATCAAACGTCGATCTGCGCACACGATATAAATTGGCACTGGCCCACTTTCCCATTGCGGTAAAATGCGTACTAAGCGCCCATCAATAATATCCTGACTGATATCCATTAATGACTTATTGGCAATGCCTTTGCCTTTAACAGCCAATCGATGTACCACGTCACCATCGTTGCATGCGGGGTTTCCTTGCACTACCACACTCTGCGTTTCGCCCTCTCGGCTCAAAACCCACTTATTATGCAGCGTGTCGGCCAGCATATAACAAAGACAATTGTGATGTTGCAGGTCGTCAGGATGGAGGATAGGTGGATGCGTTGCCAAATATTCTGGCGAGGCGCACAACACGCGCTCGTTTGATTCACACAGCGGCATTGCAACCAAATTGGAATCAGCAGGATGGCCATAACGAATCGCAATATCCATCGGGTGAGCATACATATCCGCTAAGCGATCAGAGAGATCCAGTTTAACGATGACGTTCGGGTGCAAGGCAATAAATTCATCGATCCAATCCAGCAGTAAATTGCGCCCCAAATCCGAAGGGGCACTGAGGTGTAGCTTCCCCGCTAGTTGACCGCGCGCGCATGCTATCTGATCGAGCCCTTCTTGTAACGTGGCAAGGGCTGTCTGAGTTTTGGCGAGGAAAATCTCCCCCTCTTGGGTTAAGCGCATATGACGTGTCGAGCGGACAAAGAGCGGAAACTGCACCTGCTCTTCTAAGCGGCGAATGGCGGCACTGACCGCGGCCGTGGTCAGCGATACGCTGTTGGCCGCCTTAGAAAAACTGCCTTGGCGTGCGGTTTCGACAAACAAGTTCAGATCATTGAGTGCTTTCATATTCTCCGCCTATTGGGCTATTTCCATCGCTAAAATTTCCACGACAAGTGATATTAATCGGCTGATAGGCTTGCCAACACTTTTGCGCGCTAACATCACCGCCTTGCGCTTTACGCTGATAATGCTGTTGCAATTGCGTCAGATAACGCTGGGCAATCATTTTTTGCTCATCATTGGCCACTTGCCAGATCGATTCACCGACCAAACTAAGGGGGGGTAATTTTGGTTCTTTGCCTCGTACTGCAAGCGGATTAATCTGCACGTTCAGCAGCTCGTAGATACGCCGATTCTCTTCCACCAGTTGTTCCTGTTGTAATCTCGCGCCCAGTGTCATCAACTGTTCACGTAAGGTGTAGCCGTGATGCACAGGACAAAGCAGAAAATCGAACGAGCGATGCGGATAACGCTCAACCAGCGCGGCAATGAATTCACTCATTAAATCACCGCCAACCCCAGCGATGATCAGTAGATGCGAGCCAGAATGGCTATCAAGCGGCAAATCGCGCACATCCAGGCAATGTGTACGCCAGCGCGGTAACGCCGCCGTTGCAGGGAAATAGCGCGTTAAATCGAGCGTCACCTTTTCAATCAACGCTGGCACAATATCAACAAAATGCACCACACTATTTGGACAGCGCTTCAGTAATGCCGCGCCAAGCAAACCGTGATCGCAGCAGCAATCCCAAATATGATCGTAGTGGCGGTTGATCTGCTGTACTAACTGCGTGAGCCGTTTTCCTAATTTCATCTTTGCCCAACCAAGCCGCATGATACAACACGCCGCCGAATAAAAAGAGTGGCGGCCATTTTACTTGGATTTGAAGAAATGTTGCATAGAAAATAACAAACCCATCAATGAACATTTCTAGTTAACCTGTCAGTGATTTATAGTGAGCAACACTTAATCTATTCTGATAAAAGGAAATGTCATGGCAGCTCTGTTTTTCAAGTGCCTGCTTGGTGCGCTTGCCGTGTTGATCATCGCCCTGCTCTCTAAAAGCAAAAGCTTTTTTATTGCTGGTCTTGTACCGCTGTTTCCTACCTTCGCTCTGATTGCGCATTACATTGTAGGCACCGAACGCACGATGGAAGACCTGCGCACCACCGCGTTGTTTGGCCTTTACTCGCTTATCCCGTATGCGGCATATCTGTTGGCAGTATACTACTTCAGTTATTGGCTACCTCTCACCAGCACACTGGTATGTGCCACTTTGGTGTGGTTGGCATTCGCTGCATTATTGTTAGTAAGCTGGACACGTTTAAACCCTGCGATGGCCTAAATCATCATCCCCCGACGGTCATATCGATACGGGAGAAAGCCAAACGCAAGCACTACAACGTGAAGTGCTAGAGGAGCGATGGCATTTACGCTGCACAATTTATTAAGGAAAGGCATAATGTTCGAAAGAGCTTCTTTTACTCTGTTTATTCACATTGTGGTGATCGCAGCTGTTGCGGCGAGTGTGGGAAGCCTGCTCGCCATTCCGCTTTCTGAAATGTTTATTGCCGCAGCTTTGGTCATTGTGCTGCATAAAAAACGCCTCTTATCCATTCGCGTTCCTAACGGGTTATTGTTGACGGTGCAAATTGTGCTCGGCATCAGCGTTGGGGCGACCATCAGTTTAAGTCAATTGGGCGAAACCTTAAACCTACCGGTGATTATCGGTTTGGTTTGCTGCTTAAGCTTGCAGATCGCCAGCAGCTTTCTTTGGCTCCGCAAAAGAGAAGGTTGGTCACCGTTTGAATCTCTACTCGGTGCGGTACCGGGCGCGATGGCAGCGATTTTGGTGATCAGCGAATCAAGCCAGACACCTTCAACCAAAGTGGTTTATTCGCACTCGGTGCGCTTGATGATCCTCACTTTACTGGCTCTTTTTATCTCCAATAGCACGCCCGACGTTGCCCCCGTTGAGAGCAGTTTGACGATTTACGCATGGTTGATTTTCTTTGCGCTTGCGCTGCTTAGTCTACTGCTGGGCAAAGGCTCGACCTTGCTCGGCATTCCTGCGCCCTATATGTTGGCGGCACTGCTGGTCACGGCCAGTTTCAATAGTTTTTCGACAGGCATTGCGCTACAACTTCCAACATGGATGGTGGTATTCGCCACCGCACTGCTGGGCATTTTGATTGGCGCACGCCTTGCCGATACCACATTGCGCGAAGCCATGGCTTATTCGCGCGCGGGTGTGATGGTTACACTGATTGGTCTGCTGGTCGCCGTCGCCGTGTCTGGCTTGTTTGCGTTACTGCTGGATAAATCTTGGGTGGTATTACTTTTAGCTTGGGTCCCCGGCAGCGTAGAAGCGATGACCGCCGTCGCCCTACTGCAGGGCATGGAACCCGCGTTTGTGATGATCAACCACGCCCTACGGCTACTGCTGCTCTACTCGCTACCCGCCGTGTTGAAAAAGCCGTTAGAGGCGTTGCGAAGCAAGTGAGATGAGAAAAATGAGCGACCGAGGAATATTTTGAACCGAATACTCCGTTCACTGCCCTTTTTCATACTCAATCGAGTTAATAAACCACTCTTTGATACCGGTGGGTGTGGGCACTTGCACCTCGTCATCAACCTCTTTTTTCAGCAGAGCACGCGCCATCGGTGAATCGATGGAGATGTAATCTTTCGCGTCACCGTAAATCTCTTCTGGGCCCACAATGCGAAAGCGCTTTACATCACCCGCTTCATTTTCAATTTCCACCCAAGCACCGAAAAACACTTTCCCCTCTTGTTGAGGCGAATAATCAACTATCGTCACTTCCGGTAAAAATTTTCTCAAAAAACGAATTCGGCGATCAATTTGGCGCAGTAAACGCTTATTAAAGGTGTAGTCTGCGTTTTCAGAGCGATCCCCGAGGCCAGCAGCCCAAGTGACTATTTTGGTAATTTCTGGCCGTTTTTCATGCCAAAGATGGTCATGCTCTGCCTTTAATTTATTGTAGCCCTCACGGGTAATCAGTTTGGTCTTCAAGATCTTTTCCCATTACACACTGCCGCACATTCAAGGTAGCCGCGGGTTATACATTCATCACGATGGCTTGCTACTATACTGTCATTTTCGCTCGGCACCAACTGACTGAGCTTATCTTTAGCCACCAAACTCATCTTCGGTTTTAGCGCTGCCAACGCTGAAAAATGACATCAAAATCACACGCGTTACGTGACCTCTTTGGCACAATCGGGTAGAAGGTTATCTCACTAATCTCATAACAGCGCGCCGTTAGACTAGAAATAAGTCTAACGTGCCCCAATAGTTACCCTATTCAAACCACCCTGAGTGGTGGTGCTACTGAACTACAAAAGAGAAACCACGGATGAGCCAAGCTATCTGCAAATTGATCGCACAAGAGCTAAATGTGCGTCTTGAGCAAGTGACAGCAACTGTCACACTTATTGATGACGGAAACACCGTTCCTTTTATCGCCCGTTACCGTAAAGAGGTCACGGGTGGGCTAGACGACACCCAACTGCGTACCTTAGACAGCCGTTTATCCTATCTGCGCGAGCTCGATGATCGCCGCCAAACCATTCTGAAATCGATTCAAGAACAAGGCAAACTCACCGCCGAGCTGGCACAAGAGATCAACCAAGCGGATAGTAAAACTCGCCTTGAAGATCTCTATTTACCCTACAAGCCTAAGCGTCGCACTAAAGGACAAATTGCGATTGAAGCAGGGCTTGAACCCCTGGCAGACAAGCTGTGGAATGAAGCGCAAACCGACCCTGAAACCGAGGCCGCACACTATGTGAACACCGAGAAAGGGATCAGTGATATCAAAGCAGCACTGGACGGTGCACGCGCCATTATCATGGAACGCATTGCTGAAGATGCCAACCTGCTGGACAAAATACGCCGCCATTTGACGCGCAGTGCCGAATTGGTCTCTCGCGTGGTCGAAGGCAAAGAGCAAGCTGGGGAGAAATTTAAAGATTACTTCGCGCATAATGAAACACTCAGTAAAGTGCCTTCACACCGCGCATTGGCCATGCTTCGCGGCCGCAATGAAGGCTTTTTAAGCTTGAGCATGAATGCCGACCCAGAGCAAGAAGAGGGCGTGCGCCAATCGTATTGCGAAACACTGATTGCACAACACTATGGCATTCACTTAAGCAGCGCCCCTGCCGATGGGTGGCGCAAACAAGTGATCAGTTGGGCGTGGCGCATTAAAGTGTCAATGCACATGGAAACCGAACTGATGGGCGCAATGAAAGAGCGTGCCGAAATCGAAGCGATTGAAGTGTTTGCCACCAACTTAAAAGATTTGTTGATGGCCGCACCGGCTGGCCCACGCGCCACTCTCGGCTTGGATCCTGGTTTGCGAACGGGTTCGAAAATTGCGGTAGTGGACGCCACGGGTAAGGTACTGGCGACCGAGACGATTTATCCGCATCAGCCGCATAACCAACATGACAAATCAGCGAAAATTGTTGAACAGTTGGTACGCCAATTTAAGGTTGATTTGATTGCGATTGGTAACGGTACCGCATCGCGCGAAACCGATACTTTTGTCGCCGATGTCATTAAGCGCGGCAACCTGAAAGTGCAGAAAATCATTGTCAGCGAAGCAGGGGCCTCGGTCTACTCAGCCTCTGAACTGGCGGCCAAAGAGTTCCCCAATATGGATGTGTCGCTACGCGGCGCGGTGTCGATTGCTCGCCGCCTGCAAGACCCACTTGCCGAGCTGGTGAAAATCGATCCGAAATCGATCGGTGTGGGCCAATACCAACACGATGTCAGCCAGTCGATGCTCGCCAAACGCTTAGATGCGATTGTTGAAGACTGCGTCAACGCAGTGGGCGTGGATGTGAATACCGCCTCTGCCGCGCTGTTAACACGCGTGGCTGGCTTGTCTAACGCACTGGCGCAAAACATCGTTGATTATCGTGATGAAAATGGACGCTTCGCCTCACGCGCTACACTGAAAAAAGTCGCGCGCTTAGGGCCAAAAGCATTTGAGCAATGTGCGGGCTTCTTACGCATTATGGATGGTAAAAATCCACTCGATGCCTCTTCGGTTCACCCAGAAGCGTATCCCGTGGTGAAAGCCATCGCCGAAAAAAACAGCAAAGAGATCAAAGCACTGATCGGCAATAGTGAGTTTTTGCGCAATTTACACGCCGTCGATTATACCGACGAGCATTTCGGCCTGCCGACTGTCACTGACATCATCAAAGAGCTCGATAAACCGGGCCGCGATCCACGCCCTGAGTTTAAGACCGCGACCTTTGCTGACGGCGTGACTGAAATGAAAGATCTGGAAATTGGGATGATTTTGGAAGGCGTGGTATCGAACGTGGCCAACTTTGGTGCTTTTGTTGATATTGGCGTTCACCAAGATGGCTTAGTGCATATCTCTGCGCTGACCGATCGTTTCATTGCCGACCCGCGTGAAGTGGTGAAAGCAGGCGACATCGTCAAAGTCAAAGTGATGGAAGTCGATGTGCAGCGAAAACGCATTGCACTCTCGATGCGCTTAAACGATGAGCCGGGGCAAGATAACCGCAGCCAACGCTCTGGCGCAACAAGTGGCAACACGCGTTCGCATCAAAACAGTGGCCAACCGCAACGCCGTCGTGAAGAGCCACAACAAAACGCTGCGATGGGTGGAGCTTTCGCCGCCGCCTTTGCTAAAGCGAAAAAATAGCGGCGATGCATAACTTACTGGATAAACGAATCACAGTGAAAAGCACCTAACCGCGTCGCTCATATCAGAGCCGCAAAAAACACAAATCCCCACTGCGGCCAACGCCTAAGTGGGGATTTTATTTATCGCGATAAGTCGCATTCATCGACCTACAACACCGCAATCACTTCAGAAGGCGTATTGGGTGCAACCGCGTGACCATAATAGTACTTAATTACAGTTCGCCGGCGCGCCATTTTGCCTTCGGTTATCGCAGCATCAATAATGTGTTTAGGTAACCTAAAACGCATCGTATAGCTTTTACCTTGATCCTTGCTGTAGGTGGCGAGAGCGAGCAAGTCAAACAGCCTTTCGAGCTCGCTTTTCTGCTCCTCTTGATAAGAAGTCGATGTTTCGTATTCGGTGCCAACCTCATAGCTTGGATGCTCTGAAGGGTCCCATGACGACTGTTTTCGTCTTTTATCATCCGCCTTTACCTTACGCTCAGCGTTGGTTTTAGCCAGTTCGACGGTTGGCATCACAGGGGCGCGGATCCGATTGTCACGCGCGGCCTGTTCCGTTTGCACATTAACCGATGGGGCGATAAGTGGCACACTTACGTTCGTTGGTGACACCATCATAGCCGAAACCTCCTCAGTATCGCCCGCCCCGATAGACCTGCTTTCGCTCAGCACTACTGGGTTAGACTTTATATCGACCAGATTGCTCAAACTTTTAGCAAATTTATTTTTAATTTAACATTTGCACCCAACGACTTGACGTTTCAGGATGCTACAGATAAAGACAGCAAACGGGCGAATCCCCATGAGAGAGCAACGATGTGATTGAGGTGAGCCAACACAGCTGTAGCTTTAAGTAGAAAGACATTGCATGGGTATCAATGCCTTAACGTGCAAAGGCGATGAGCTGCTGGCAAAAATCGTCCAGTTCAGTGATGAACGGTGCGTGGGAGGAATTGCCAAAAATGTACTGCTCGCTATTGGGCAAGGTTTTTTGCAACTCTTGCGCCACCTTAACCGGCACCAAACCATCAAGCCGACCATATAGACGAAGCATGGGAATCGAGAGTGCTGTCAACGGCTGGCGCAAATCCACCTCCGCCAACATGACCAAACCCGCTAACAATGATTGTGGGTTCGGCGCGGGCCGTGATAACACCGCTTGTTTTAGGTATTTGACATCTTGCTTTGCCTGAGGGCTGCCCATCGCTTGCAGCGCCATAAAGCGCTCAACAGTAGCCTGAAAATCGTCCATTAACTGTTCAGTAAAGGCACTGAGCACTTGAGGGAGAATGCCACGCCACGGTTTCTGTGCCGCAAATTTGGGAGAGCTCGCCACAGTGACCAATTTGCTCACATAACTTGGGTGATGCAGTGCCATATGAGTCGCCACTAACCCACCCAAAGACCAACCGACCCAAATGGCTTGTTTAGGCGCTTGCATGATTAGCGCTTGCGCGATCTCTTCTAGATCAGCGGCGTGGCTAGCAGCGCTGTGACCATAACCAGGCAAATCAACCACGTGCACACGAAAATGTCCTTTAAGCACATCGACCGCTTGCTGCCATACTGCACCATTCATCCCCCAACCGTGCACCAAGACAAGATCATCGCCCTCGCCTGAGGCTTGCCAATATAACGCTGTGGCCATGCTCACAAATTCCCCCACTAAATTCACACTTCTTCGCTGAAAAAATACCGATCATACACTCACTCACTTGAAATCACGGTCAACACAAAGACTGATTCAAGTTGCAAGAGTATAACCATACTTCGTTTCACAGCTTTGGTTGAGTTATGTTATCGCATTGGGTTCAAAAAACCATCACTCGCTTGGTAAGCCGTCAGTGTCTACTGTGTCGTTTACCGATTGAAACTCACCAAACTGGGGCTTGGTGTAAGACCTGCCTAACCTATTTTTCACCGCAACCTCGCTGCCAACAGTGCGGCCTGCCAACGCTTATTACCGTGCCTCAATGTGGGCAATGTTTAGCGAATCCTCCGCCTTGGCAACGCCTATACTGTGTCGGCGACTATATTTTTCCGCTCAGTCACACCATTCATCAACTCAAATATGAAGGTCAATTTTGGCAATCTCGCCATTTGAGTGCCTTACTGACGCCACGTATCGACACTCCCGCCCCGCTCATCACTAGCGTTCCGTTGCACTGGCAACGGCGCTTAAAACGCGGCTTCAATCAAAGTGCGCTACTTGCCTCTCAATTAAGTCAACAGCTGGGGGCTAGCTGCGATAACCAGTTGATCAAACGCAATCGCGCAACGCCCCAGCAGCAAGGTCTTTCTAAATTACAGCGCAAACAAAATCTCAAACATGCATTCACACTACGGCACCTTCCCACGCACAAGCACATTGCACTTGTTGACGATGTAGTGACCACGGGCAGCACCGTGCAGCAAATCTGTCAATTACTGCTTGAAGTCGGTGTCGAAAGGATTGATATTTACTGCATATGCCGCACTCCTGAACCTAAAGATTAACCAACACGGTTTTATTTAGCGCGTAAAAAGGACTGGATCCGCCGTGTTTCAGGAGTAGAATGGCAAGTAATAACCTATAAATTTACTCAGGTATTCGTCGTGTCAAATTCTATTATTATTACCGAAACAGCCCAAACCCATTTCGGCAAGTTGCTTGGGCAACAGCCTGATGGTACTAACATCCGAGTTTTTGTAGTCAATCCAGGCACTCAAAATGCAGAGTGTGGCGTCTCTTACTGCCCACCCGAGGCAGTGGAAGCGACTGATACTGAAATTGCCTTTGAAGGTTTTTCTGCGTATGTCGATGAACTGAGCTTGCCGTTTTTAGAAGACGCAGAGATCGATTTCGTCACTGATAAAATGGGTTCACAACTGACACTTAAAGCTCCGAATGCGAAGATGCGTAAAGTGTCTGATGACGCAAGCCTGATTGAACGTGTGGAATATGCGATTCAAACTCAAGTCAACCCGCAGTTAGCTGGCCATGGTGGCCATGTCAGCTTGGTTGAAATCACCGAAGATGGTATTGCGATTGTCGCCTTTGGTGGCGGCTGTAACGGTTGTTCAATGGTCGATGTCACCCTCAAAGAAGGCATTGAAAAAGAACTGCTTCAACAATTTGAAGGCGAATTAACCGCGGTGCGCGATGCTACTGAACACGATCGTGGTGAGCACTCTTACTACTAGTGACTCGCTAAATACGTGGATTACAGAAAAACGAAGCCGAGATGAGATTCTCGGCTTTTTTATACTTAAAATCATTTGCCGCGCTCAAGTCCTTTTCAATTAAGGTCATTTTCTCATATAGTTAGAAAAGTCATTTGCCTTACGGGAATTAGTGTATGCCAACCAGAAAACTGCCCGAAATTTTAGCCCAAAGAACGGCAGCTCAATCGACCCTGTTTACCATCGAATCATTAGATTTACGCTTTTCTAACGGCGAACAGCGCACCTATGAACGAATGAAACCGAGCGGCCGGCATGCAGTTATGATGGTGCCAGTAACGGCACAAGGAGATTTACTGCTGGTTCGAGAGTATGCCGCTGGCACTGAACGCTATGAGCTCGGATTCCCTAAAGGTTTGATTGACCAAGGAGAAAGTCCGCAACAAGCAGCAAATCGTGAACTCAAAGAAGAAATTGGTTTTGGCGCAAGCACCTTAACCCCCTTAAAAGAGGTGGTACTTGCCCCCTCTTACTTTTCGAGCAAAATGACACTCTTCTTAGCACAAGATCTATACTCAGAAGTAATGGAAGGCGATGAACCCGAACCTTTAGAGGTCATTCGCTGGCCTCTGGCCCAAGCAGAAGAGCTACTGACTCACCTCGATTTCTGTGAAGCCCGAAGTATTACCGCACTACTGCTTGCTCTGCGCAGCCTAAAATAACAAAGTAGAGCTATAGGATTGATGATGCCAACAGCCAATAATTTATCTTACTTACTGCCTGACGTAATTGAAATCGCTCGCTCTGCCGGGCAATTGATTCTCGATATTTATGAGAAGAAAAACTACGAAGCGTTCACCAAAAGTGACCACACCCCAGTCACCAGTGCTGATCTTGCTGCGCATAAACTGATCTGCGAACGACTGAGTGAACTCACGCCAGATATTCCTGTTTTGTCGGAAGAGGCGGCGGACATTAGCCTAGAAAAACGCAGCCAATGGCAGCGATACTGGTTGGTTGACCCGCTTGATGGTACGCAAGAGTTTATTGCGCGCAGTGGTGACTTTGCCACCATTATCGCACTGATCGAAGAAAACCAACCAGTAATGGGCGTCGTCTATGGGCCCGTTTCTGGCGTGACCTACTACGCCTACGCAGGCAAAGGCGCATGGAAGATCCCCGATATGTCTGAAAGCTTGCGTATTGAAACACACAAGCACGAAACCGTTGGGCAATCCATCGCGATTGCGATCAGTCGCCGCCAAGATATTAACCGTATTACAAGTTGCATGAGCAGCGCATGGAATTATGAGCTAGTGCCGCTGGGCTCGGCAGCGCTGAAAGCGTGTTTAGTCGCGGAAGGTGCTGTCGACTGCTATTTGCGTCTCGGCCCAACCGGTGAATGGGATACCGCCGCCACGCAATGCATCGTAGAAGAGGCGGGTGGACGCATCCTTAACACGCAACTGCAACCGCTGTCCTACAATGAGCGTGAAACGTTAGAAAACCCCAACTTTATTGTATTAGGGGATGCCGATTTGCCTTGGAATACCATTTTACAAGTCAAACCATAACGCCATTACCAATAAAAATGCTGAGCAATAGACTCAGCATTTTTATTGGGGTATGAAATGATTACGGTAAAAAAACCAATCAAAGCTGGCCTTGATAATTAAACTGATATTTACCTTGGTTGTCTGGCGCTCCAATCCACTGTAATTGCTCCGCCATTTCGGGTGGGAATTGCGCTTCAGGTTTAAACCATGCTTTCGCACTGTAACTCATGTCTGGTTGCAGCTGCAGGGCAAACTCACTGCTCATTTGATCACTGTTTTGCTGGCCGTTCAATGTCATCTGATTGCTTTGACATTGCAGATCTGCGACTACCGGACCAAGCGAGAGCTCTCCTAAAGGTGAGTCAACTCGGCCATGAGTCCACGCAAGTGAGCCTTCGGCAGATTCACACCACGGGCTATCATAGCGGTAATGGTTCAGGGACAACTCGACTTGCCCCTGAAAAGTCACTGGTACAGGCAGCGGAAACAGCGTCGCTAATTTATTAGCCGCGACAGAAACCACAACCTTGTCCGCATAAGGGCCAGAAAACCCCAGACCAAGATTGCCTTTGCCACGAACTCCCATATCACTACCACGTCCAAAGCGTACCGCCACTTCAAACTTGGCCATCAGCAGTTGCGATACTTGGATGTCCCAGCTGAGATCGCCGACATTTTGCCCTTGCCAAAAGAGTTGTTGAGCACTACCAGACCACACCGTACCGTCAACACCAGTGACACGCATGACTTCGGAAGAGGAGAGTTGATTCATCACCAAGGAGGCAGGAATATGCGCGACCACACTGATGAGAAAAACCATTACAAGGAACCCGCTATAGAGCAATTTCTTTTTCACTCACCACCTCGCTTCAGTTGTAAGCGTTTTACTTCGACAACGCCACTTTGCTGAGCACGATTGATGTCCATAAACTCGACATCGACACCTTGCTGCTCTTTTAGAAAGGCAAGCCAATCCACCAATTTAGAGAAAGGAAGTGGTTGTATCCAAACCTGCATCATTTCATCACGCGGTTGAATACGAATAAGCTCAATTTGAAAACGCTGCACACTTGATGAGATGACTTGATTGAGCGGTTGCGTCGTTGCCACCCCACCACCTTGTGCGCGCAATTGAGTAATGGCATCGGCCTTATCCGTCACCCAATTAAGCAATTGTCTTTCACTGATAATCCGGGCTTGCGCAAGCTCGGTTTTCTGATTAAGTGGCGCTAAAATGCCCCAATAAATGATCGCAACCACACACAGCGACACACCACCTAACAGTAATTTCTGTTCACGAGGGGAAAAGGCCGCCCATCGTTGTTGAAGTGCACTCAGGCTATTTTTCATGTCACTAACCTCACTGGCTTTTCAGTATGAAGGTACCATTAACTACAGAACCCGAGCGGTTTAACTGCCCTTGCTCAACCACAAACTGCTTTTCCAATTTAAGGCGCGCTTGTTCAAAGCTTTCAAAATCATTACTTTGAACTTCAAGGCGAATCTCACCCCGATTGCCATCATATTTAACACTTTGCAACTGCATGTTCGGTACGCTGCCGACACTGCTGGGCAGCTTGGACAACCACTCCAACATCGAACCGTTGGCTTCGCCGCCAGAGAGTCGAGCCGCTTCATCATTCATCAGTCTTTTCAGGTAACTGATGGTGGGTATTTTCTGTTTATCAGGGAAAACCGCGCGAAAAACACGTTCACTCTCCGCTCGATAAGCATCGGCTTGCGCTTCGTAGTGCCCAGCTTGCAAAAGATGGTGGCTGGTTGAAATTACAATCAACACCGCGGCCGCTAATGCGCATTTTTGCCATACTTGCCAATGCTTCAAAAACGAGGACTTGGTTTTAAAACTTCCCGTCAGTAAAGTCACTTTGCTCGCTATCGCTTGCTGAGTCAGCAGCGCCATGACTAAATGAGGCTCGGCCTGTTGCCAATGTTGTCCTTCAGCCAGTGTCAGCTCAGGGAGCGGGGTATACGCCTCAAGTGGTAAATAGTGCCCATCTTGCTTGACCCACTCTGCAGCACTAAACAGCGTTAACCACTGCGGTTCAATGCTCACCCCTAAATACTCACCTTTACGGATTAACCATTCTTGGCCGATCTGCAGTGCCGACAACCCCTCTGATGCAGGGATAGCCAACACATCCGGTAATACCTTTTTCACGTCAAAACCCGCGGCTTTGAGCTCATCTAAGCGGGTACGCAACCAAGCACGATCCACCCCGACAACGTAAGCAGTGGAAGCGGTTTTATGCAAAATTGAAAAATGCAGCTCATCCACATCTTGTGCGATCTCATCTTCGATTAGATAAGGTAACATTGACTCTAAGCGACGAGCCGCCCCTGATGGAATCGCGACCTCAGTGAGAACTAAATCACTGGCAGCGAGCAGCACAATCGTGGCGCGTTCAGCCGCATAGCTAGAGAGCTGAGATAGCTGCTCCCATCCGGATATTTCACCGCTGGCAATCACTTCTTGCTGCTGTGTTGACCACACCAGCCAAGGTATTTCAGCGTCTTGTTGACTACTCAGCCGAACGGTCAGAAACTCGCTCACTGATCCCTCCAAAGCGACGGCGTATGACCGTTGCGGTTTCTCTATTATCACTAAACAATAAACTGCGAATACGAACTCGCGAGTCATCAACCAAGATTTGAGCATCCAGTTCAAAATAAGCACTATCGACAGCTAGGTACTGTTTCGCTTCTTCTTTCACTTTGCTCTCCACAGCAGCCAATGCGGCCTCTGCGAGAAAATTGTCTACCGAAGCCCAACCATCAAATGGTCGGCTCTCGAGTAAGTTTTTTGCATCCCCTTCACTTAAGTGCGGGCTGAACATCGCCACCAATAACTTGGCATGATCGGGTTCCAAGGTATTGATATTCAAACGCCAATCATCAGTGGGGAGAGTACAGATATAAGGCGCTATTTTATTCATTACATCACCGCTCACCTGCTGAACCGCGCGCAACTCACTGTTATCCGCAAGTAAACTATTCGCCGCCAGATAAGCAGGAGACATTGATTCATACTGGCTGTCTTCTACGCCATAAGAGGACTGCACATCTGAATCGCCATCAATATACTCCCAA
The DNA here is from genome assembly GCF_029478525.1 of Vibrio sp. 1151_11. Taxonomy (NCBI): domain Bacteria; kingdom Pseudomonadati; phylum Pseudomonadota; class Gammaproteobacteria; order Vibrionales; family Vibrionaceae; genus Vibrio; species Vibrio sp. 1151_11. Next base: position 36,175 of record NZ_SHMN01000023.1, read on the forward strand.
GCCGAATCGGCAATCACTTCGGCTTGATAGCTGTCGACCTCAAGCTCTTCCAATAACCGTTGCAACACTTGCACTAAATAGGGTTTTTCGACACTCCCTGCCGCAGGTCTGGCTCTCGAGAGTACATTCAGGTTAAAACAAGCCTGTTTATCAAGGATGCGTCCTTTCAGAGTGCCGTAATCCAATGGATACGTTTGCTCTTTCATCGCCCAAGGTTGACTTAAGTTAATCGTTTCGTTGTCTTTGTAGCTCTGCTCGATAGCGACTTTGGCTAAAGCTTCACTACCCACACTATACCAATAGGCTTGCTGGTAACTAATTTGATTATTCGCTCTTTGAAACTGTGTGAATAAACGTTCAGACATGGTTGCGGCAATCGACACCATAATCGCCAACAACAGCAAGATAACGATTAACGCCACACCGCGTTGGGCTCGATTAGGGTGCGCCATTATTATCAGCCTCTTTATTGGTCGAATTGATGCCACCACCAGCAGTAAGGTAGATACGCTCAATCTCGCCATAATCTTTCAGCGCCAATTTCACGGCCACCGCCTGTGGGATTTTCAAGGCATCACTCCACTCTTCACTCCATTTATCTTGGTTATAAAAGCGCAGCGATAGTGACTCAACATCATGTAACAATGGCGTGATGATCCCTTCTTGCCCTGCAGGAGTATCAGGATAACGCCACCATATACGCTCTAACACGCCCTCTTTAATTCGGTAGCCGACCTTAGTGACTTCCCCGCGTGGAAATTGCTGCTGTGGGTTATGCCAACCTAATCGTGCAAACAGCACTCCTTTTTGATCGGAGTCGAGCAAGTACTCTTTCCAAATCAGCATCTGTTGACTTGGCTCTTCACCATTGGTGCGAAATTGACGCGTTGCCATCTGCCGAAAATCGCCATCCATTAACACCATGGCGCGCTGCAATTCGTTCAAACGTTGGCTACGTTGGGCTGAAATCTCATTACTGCGCTGGACTTGGTTCAATACTTGGTAAGCACCAACGCTCAAACTAGCGAAAATCGCAATCGCCACCAGCACTTCAATCAGGGTAAAGCCTTTGCTTTGTTTATTTGGCGACATAACTTCTCACTGTCACCAAAGGTGATCCTTCTTTTTCACTAGCCACGCTAACATCAAAAGCTTTCAATAAATTATCCGCAGTGGGTACTAAAGTGACTTTCCAATACCAGGTTCGACCCGCCAATACTTCACTGCCATTTTTCGCTTGTACGTTTTGAGGAGTAAGCATCACTTGCGCCATCTGGTTATCGACCACCATGGCGGCAAACGCTTTTTCTTCCAAATAACTCACGGTATTGATGTGTTGGCTGACCGAACGGATCACACTGATGGAAGCGGTGGCAAAAATAGCCAGCGCCACCAAGACTTCTAACAGCGTCATCGCTTTTTGTTTACCCATCGATCGCATCTCCCGGAGCGAACAGCGTGATTTCCCCGTTTTCTTTCACTACCACTCGCCAGCCTTGCTCTGTATCTTGCTGATTAAGATGGATGCTCAGGATAAAAGGGGTCAGCTCACCACTCGATAAAATAAACACTTGTGGTGGTAGCTGCTTTTTCTGTTCGTTTTCATCAGCAAACTTATCGTCATCAAACAGACTGCCCGGTTTGAAGAGTCGATCATCGTTTTTCCATGCACTTCCTCCCAGCTCAAACTGGAGAGATAACCCCTCAGGCAGTTGGAGCTGTGAAGCCATTTTCTTGCTCTCTAGCGGCTGCCATCCCTTATCCTCCATCGATAGGAAAACCAGATGCGATTTTTTTTCATCGACCCGCAAACCAAAATCTTTGCCACTGAGAATGGCTTCTTCATTACTCAGTTGTAGACGCTGATAAAGGCTCATCGCGTACTGTTTCGCATCATCGTTGTTCGTGCTAGGTAGCGTCGATATAACGGCCACAGCACTGAGCGAGAGCAGCACGAGCACCAGCAGTATTTCGAGTAGGGTAAAACCGCGTTGAGATAGCATCAGATAAATGGGGCGGCTAAGGCCGCCCTCTCTCTTATTGGAAATCTTGCATGTTCCAGTTGCCTATGTCGGCACTGGCGCCTTCGCCACCTTCTTGACCATCAGCACCTAGCGTGAAGATATCAATCGTACCGTTATCACCAGGGCTTAAGTATTGATAAGGGTTGCCCCAAGGATCATTTGGCAAACGGCGAATATAACCGTTATCGCGGTAGTTGCGTGGCTCAGGATTCGACGGCTTGGTCACTAGCGCTTCTAAGCCTTGATCTGTCGTTGGGTACACGCTGTTGTCTAATTTATACATATCCAACGCATTTTCGAGTGCGACAATATCGGTAATCGCTTTTTGTTGGTCAGCTTTTTCTTTATTACCGAGCAAATTAGGCACCACAAAACTCGCCAAAATACCCAAAATAACTACAACCACCATCACTTCAAGCAAAGTAAAGCCCGACTGTTTATTTGTTTTTGTTCTCATTCCAATCTCCAACATAGTTTGGTCGTTATCATTGCAGAATTCAGTCATGATCAACGACTCATTAAATTATTCATTTCTAAAATCGGCATCAAGGTCGCCATCACGATAAACAGTACCAACCCAGCCATTAATGCAATCAGCGCCGGGGTAAAAATACCTAATGCGATGTTGACCGTCGATTCAAAACTCGCGTCTTGGTTATCGGCCGAGCGCGTCAGCATACTTTCGAGCTCACCACTTTGTTCACCACTGGCGATCATATGCAGCATCATCGGTGGAAATAACTTGGTTTGCTCAAGCGCTTTACGCAAGCTCGACCCTTCGCGAACATTGTCAGCCGCCAACAATACTTGTTGCTTGACGTATTTATTGGACATCACATCCACCGCCACACGCATCCCATCCAAAATAGGAATCGCACTGGAGGTACAAATAGACAAAGTTCGCGCAAAACGCGCGGTGTTGAGACCGCGAGTGATTTTGCCAATCAACGGCATGCCGATGATTTTTTTATCCCACTTCAACCGCAAATTCGGCTTGCTTAGCAACCATCGGACGAGATAAATCAAGATCACCAATAGCACCAGCAATTGGACACCCCAATGCTGGATAAAATCACTTGAGGAGAGTAAAAATTGAGTCGACTTCGGTAATTCTTGCCCCATTTGGACAAATTGTCCGACAATTTTAGGCACCACAGCCGCCAGCAAAAAAGCCACAATACACACCGCGAACACCACCAACACCACCGGATAAATCATCGCTTGTTGTAACTTGGAACGCATTTTTTGGCGATTTTCAGCATAGTCAGCTAAACGCTCAAGCACCGAATCCAAATGGCCTGATTTTTCGCCCGCTTCAACCATCGAACGAAACAGGTCATCAAAGATATGTGGATAATCACCTAAGCTGTCTGACAAGGTATAACCCTCGGTCACTTTGGAGCGAACAGCGGCCAACATGGTGCGAATACGCGGCTTTTCCGATTGTTCAGATACCGCTTTCAAACACTCTTCCAATGGCATGCCTGACTGCACTAAAGTGGATAACTGGCGAGTAATGAGCGCTAAATCCGGTGTACTGATACCGCGCTTAAAACTCAAAGGCGATTGCTCACGCTGAGCCGCTTTCGCTTGCGTCTCAATGAGTTCAATCGGTATAAGCCCTTGCTCTTTTAAGCGCTGGCGAACCTGCCGAGCATGGTCCCCCTCAATAACACCCTTTTTTTGTTTGCCTTTGGCGTCGAGCGCTTTATATTCAAATGCCGCCATTATGCTTCCTTCGTCACTCGCATCACTTCTTCAAGTGAGGTAATGCCTTTCAGCACTTTATCGAGCCCGTCATCACGAATGCTCGGTGTTTTCGCCCGCACCGCTTTTTCAATTGCTTGCTCTCCGGCTTCGCTATGAATTAAGGCTTGTACCTCATCATCAATCAGCAACAATTCATGTATACCCGTTCGGCCTCGATACCCTTTGTGATTGCATTTGTCACAGCCCTTCGGACGATACAGTGTCAGCGACTCTTTTTTCTTACAATTGAACAGTTTTTTCTGCTCATTATCAGCTTGGTAGGCCTCTTTGCAATCTGGACATAAGGTACGCACTAAGCGTTGTGCCAATACGCCAAGCAGCGATGATGAGATCAAAAAGGGTTCAATTCCCATATCGCGCAAACGTGTTATCGCACCGATGGCGGTATTGGTGTGCAACGTCGACATCACCAAGTGTCCGGTTAAAGACGCTTGCACCGCAATCTGCGCGGTTTCTAAATCACGAATTTCCCCAACCATGACCACATCCGGGTCTTGACGCAAAATAGCACGTAATCCTCGCGCAAAAGTCATGTCCACTTTAGGATTGACTTGAGTTTGGCCAATACCATCAATATCGAACTCAATCGGGTCTTCCACGGTTAAAATATTACGCTCGTTGCTGTTGAGCTCTTGCAGGCCAGCGTACAAGGTGGTGGATTTTCCTGAACCGGTTGGGCCCGTCACCAAAATAATGCCGTGCGGTCGTTTGATTAATTGACGGAAGCTTTCGTGGTTGGCGGCCGTCATTCCTAGACTGTGCAGATCTAAGCGCGTGGCGTTTTTATCTAGCAAACGCATCACCACACGCTCACCGTGAGACGAAGGCATGGTGGACACGCGAACATCGACCGCTCGGCCGCCAATGCGTAATGAAATGCGTCCATCTTGTGGTACACGTTTTTCAGCGATATCAAGCTTAGCCATTACTTTGACGCGTGAAACCAGCAACGGCGCTAATTTACGACTCGGCGCTAACACTTCACGCAGTACTCCATCGACACGAAAACGAATCGACAAGATTTTCTCAAAGGTTTCAATGTGAATATCCGACGCGCCCTCTTTGATCGCTTCGCCAAGCATGGCGTTGATCAATTTGATGATGGGCGCATCGTTTTCTGACTCTAACAAATCTTCATTTTGTGGCAGCTCTTCGGCTAATGAGAAGAAATCATCACTGTCAGCACCGATATCTTCCATTAACTGTCGCGCTTCTGACGAGTCTCGTTGGTAAGCTTGGGTTAACTTACTTTCAAATTCGGCCAGTGAAATTTCAACCAAGTTGAGCGGCTGTTTCACGACTCGTTTCACTTCGACTAATGATTCGATAGCCAGCGGAGCGACATAAAATAACGTCGGTAGCTCGTTGTCTTCTACCAGCTCTAATACCAATTTAAAACGATTGGCAAAGCTAAACGGTAAACGACGGTAGTGAGGTTGCGACAAAACTTCGGTCATTGCTGTTTTTCCATTTGTTCGATAAAGGCTTGTACTTCCGCAGAATGGTTGCGCTCATCGCCAAACTTAGGCAGCACAGGAATATTGTCGTTCGCCATCAACTTCAAACCGCGATCAGCGTTATAAAGCTGCTCTGCACGAATGTAGTTGTACTTACGCTGAGTGATGCCATCGGCCGTCATGCCATCACGAATGATGGTCGGCTTAATAAAGACCATCAGGTTTTTCTTCTCAACTTGGGTACTGGTCGATTTGAACAAATAGCCTAAAACCGGTATATCGCCTAATAGTGGGACTTTGGATTCACTTTCGACCGCGCGCTCATCAATCAACCCCCCCAGAACTAACATTTGCCCGTCTTGAATGATGACCGATGTGTTTAATTGACGCTTTGCAAAACGGACATCGACGGCACCATTCGCTCCTAATACGTTGGATACCTCCTGCTCAATTTTCAATTGAACTGAGTCGCCTTCGTTGATTTGTGGTACCACTTTCAGCTTGATACCGACCTCTTTGCGTTCTACGGTTTGGAAAGGATTATCGTTATTTGCGCCCGCGCTCGAACCTGTCAAAACAGGCACCTCTTCGCCCACGATGAAGGAGGCTTCTTCATTATCCATCACCGTAATACTCGGTGATGACAAGATGTTCGAGTTGGAGTCACTCGACACGGCGCTGATAAGGGCCGTCCAGTCGCCCATCACTAAGCTCATGGCTGCACCATTGACCGCACCGAGCGCTGACGCCAAAGTAGAGTAATCCCCTTTGGTAGTGGTGTTCTCATTGCGCAAGAAAGTACCATCAGAATTATAAACCGCTTTACTGGTGGTGGTATCTTTGGCTTCTTCTAAACCAATCATTACCTTACCGATTGGCGCGCCCGCGTTGCCATACTGAATTACAGAGCCGTTATCGAGTGAGCCCCATTGTACGCCTAAGTTGATGCCATCCCCTTCAGCCATTTCAACAATCAGCGCTTCAATCAATACCTGAGCGCGACGAATATCCAACTGCGCAACCACATCTTCTAGCTCTTTCATAATGTCTTGCGGAGCGGTAACAATTAAGGAATTGGTCGGCGCATGTGCTGAAATCATCACTTCAGTGCGTTGTGAACTTTGCCCCGTTTTTTGCCCAGACTGTTTTTCGGCCTGCAAGTTGTCAGACACTCCTTTCAGCACATCAACCAAATCTTCCGCTTTCGCATTCTTTAGATAAATGACGCGGTTATTGCCTCTTGTTGCCATCTCAACATCAAGCTGAGTGATCAATCGCTTTAGGCGTTCACGGACTTTAGGATCACCTGAGATCAAAATCGAATTGGTACGATCATCGGCCACCAGCTTAGGCTGCAAAAACTCTGGGGTATTTTTAGCATCCGTAGTTTTGTTTAATGCCTCCACAATACGCACCATTTCAGCGGCAGATGCATTACTTAGTTCCACCACTTCGATGTCTTTGTCACCGGCTTGGTCAACTCGTTTGATGATATCGGCTAAACGGTTGACGACCGCAGCACGACCTGTAATCAAAATAATGTTCGCCGGATCATAATGCACTACGTTGCCCGCTCCTGCGTTATCGATCAACTGGCGCAGCAAAGGTGAAAGCTCTCGTACCGAAACATTCCGCACCGCAACAACGCGCGTGATCACGCTATCACCGTTCTCTTTTCCTTCATCGCCAACCACAGGAATCGCAGACGTTTTGGCATCTTTCGACTTGATCACTTTGAGCACGCCGTTGTCCATTTCCACCACGGCAAAACCATACACTTCCAATACATTCAAAAAGAAGCTGTAGTATTGCTCTTCATTAAGCGTGTCATAGCTGCGGACATCGACTTTCCCTCGAACTGAAGGATCAACAATGATTGTTTTTTCAAGATTACGGCCCACGATATTGATGAATTCTTGAATATCGGTGCCTTTAAAGCTGGCACTAAAATCGTTTGCCATGGCTAACGGCGATGACAACAAGCCACCCATCAATAACCACGTCGTTTTGTTTAACCAATGCTTCACGTCTTACTCCCTAAACTCATGCTCATGCATCAGTCTGTCTAAAATTGGATATAAATGTCATGGGATTGCCCGTCTCTTTCGACTGTTAAGTTCATTTCGGTTAACTCAGAGACTGACTGAAAAATCTTATTCATGGCGTCCGGGTCCGTTAAATCCTGACCGTTTAACGCGATTGCGACATCGCCATCTTGTAGCCCTACCGACTCAAACAACTCAGGAGATTGCCCAGGGCTCACTCTGTATCCAAGCACTTTGTCATCACGTTTCACTTGCGACAGGCGTACATATTTAAAGATTTCTTGCGGATTGCTGGCAATAGCGGCGCGAATGTCATCCAACTTCTCTTCTGCAGACGCTGGGTTATTACCACGCACATTCGATGCAACAACGCGCTCAGGCGTTGCTACACTCGGTTTATGATAGTCAATTCCATCCAACATCAAGGTTTCATCGCGCCCTGAGTTATCAATAATAACGCGATCATTGAACACCGCTTTCAATTTGACACGGGTTCCTTCAATGACTTCGTTAACACCATAGGTCGATTGACTGCCACGATTTGCGATTACCGCTAGACTCTTACTCGGTTCATTGCTCGCCACCACCCCAACCAATAATAAGCTAAGGCTGGTTTTAGGTGCATCTTTGACCACAGGCTGTGCGGCTTCGACCTTCTGCTCGCTATAGCGACCAAATAAACTTCCTTGTTGTAAAGAAGAGAGATCAAGCGAACGCGTCGCATTCGGCGTTGATGCGATTGCTCTTGGAGACCAAGGCGTTATATCAACCGCGTTTTGCTGAATCAGCCACACCATTTTTCCTAGAATCCAAGCCGACGTGACCAGCAATACTAAGGTAAGAAATTGGCTGATTTGTTTCTGCCATTGCGGTATTTTTTGTAGCAAACCTGCTTGCCATAAGCGAGATGAGGTCATACTGCTAAAATCGATTCGCCTCAAAAGATGTCCTTACTGATATTTTCTTACTTCAACCATGATATTTCACATTCATGAGCCGTTAGCCAGACGAAAACCGGCGGATTGGCCTCAAACTATACTTCCATTTCATTTAAACTATGCTTCCATTTAAATGGAACAGATACATAAGACCGCGAAGATCGCGCTACAAAAACATATTAATATATCATAGGAGACATTCTCGTCATTTTTACTGACATTATTTTGTCGGGTAGCTTGAAAATCTGGAACCAAAACACCATTGTAAAGGCCATAAAACGTACAAGACTAACTCCCTTTGAGGCACATTTGTAGTATGAGTTCTGCGACAGAGCAAATAAGATTGGATAAATGGCTATGGGCAGCACGATTTTATAAAACGCGGTCGATCGCCCGCAGTATGGTCGATGGTGGTAAAGTCCATTATAATGGCCAACGCACCAAGCCAAGCAAAATTGTCGAGCTTGGGGCAACGATTACCTTACGCCAAGGCCAAGAAGAGAAAATCGTCACTGTGATCAATCTGTTAGGGCAAAGGCGTAGCGCGCCAGAAGCACAAACCCTGTATTCGGAAACCGCAGCAAGCATCGCCAAACGTGCCCATCATGCCGAGCAACGCAAGCTCAACGCACACAACCCAAGCCCCGAACGCAGACCAGACAAAAAAGAGCGTCGTGACATCATTAAATTTAAACATCAATAAAAGCTGGACCATGTTCCGAGGAAATAGCTAAATGGCAAATAACATTTTAAATCGCTACTTATTTGAAGATCTATCCGTACGTGGCGAGTTGGTACAATTAGACGACGCGTATCAACACATCCTTTCGAGCCAGGAATATCCAGCCCCAGTACAAAAACTTTTGGGCGAACTGCTCGTCGCAACGACCTTGCTAACTGCAACGCTGAAGTTTGAAGGCTCAATTACCATGCAATTGCAAGGCAATGGCCCAGTTTCCTTAGTCGTTATCAATGGTGATAATGAACAGAAAGTGCGTGGTGTCGCACGCTGGAAAGGCGATATTGCCGATGATGCCGACCTACACACTTTGATGGGTAAAGGTCATTTAGTTATCACTATCGAGCCCAAGAAAGGCGAGCGCTACCAAGGTGTGGTCGGTTTAGAGGGGGACAACTTAGTGGAAGTGCTGGAAGGTTACTTCATCCGCTCTGAACAGTTGAAAACACGCCTTTGGATACGCATTGGTACGCAAGATGGAAAAGCCTGTGCCGCTGGCATGTTGCTGCAAACCATTCCGGACGGAACGGGTACGCCCGATGATTTTGAGCACTTAGAGCAGTTAACTAACACCGTAAAAAACGAAGAGCTGTTCACCTTAGAAGCCACTGATCTGTTGTATCGCCTGTATAACCAAGAGAAAGTTCAGTTGTTCACCCCACAACCCGTGGAATTTCATTGTGGTTGTTCACGTGAACGCAGTGGGGCGGCCATCATCACAATAGGCAAAGAGGAAATTTACGACATTTTATCGTCTGAAGGATCCGTTTCTTTACATTGTGACTACTGTGGCACCAACTACTCATTTGAAGAGGCTGAGATCGCAACACTCTACGCACAAGCCTCCTCAGGAAGCGACACAATTCATTAATTTGCATGAATTAACAAGCACGAAGAAAACGTATCAGAGCCAGCTTTACGCTGGCTTTTTTTGTGATCAAAACCCAGTAAAATCAAGCCTTAAACAAACAGAATGGCGTACTTATTTTTTTAAAAGTATTAATCTTATTGATCTAGCGCAAAGGTTTGCGTACGCGATAAAATAGTTGCGCCAATATGTGACGGGACACCTAAAACCACAGGAGTGTCATGGGCAATTTTTGAACTGTGTCCCTGTTTTATCCCCCACCCGTTGCTAGCATGGTGAGCAGATAACAATTACAAACATTATTACAAAATCCCTACAAAATCTCTTACAAGGAGCACCTATGACCGTTATGGAACATACAAAGGCTGCACAACTAGACCTGACCAAATACGGAATAACCAACGTAGTCGAAGTGGTTCGCAACCCAAGCTATGAACTGTTATTTGCCGAGGAAACTCGCCCAGACCTTGAAGGCTACGAAAAAGGCGTCGTCACTGAACTTGGCGCTGTTGCCGTTGATACTGGCATTTTTACAGGCCGCTCACCAAAAGATAAATTCATTGTCAAAGATGACACCACACGCGATACCCTATGGTGGACATCTGAACAAGCGAAAAACGATAACAAGCCGATTAACCAAGAAGTATGGAATGATCTAAAAGCACTAGTGGGTCGTCAACTATCCGCTAAACGTCTATTCGTTCTTGACGGTTACTGTGGTGCCAACGCAGATACGCGCCTTTGCGTGCGCTTCATTACTGAAGTGGCGTGGCAAGCGCACTTCGTCAAAAACATGTTCATTCGCCCAACAGAAGAAGAGCTAGCTAACTTCGAACCTGATTTTGTGGTCATGAATGGTGCCAAATGCACCAATGACAAATGGCAAGAGCAAGGCCTGAACTCAGAAAACTTCACTGTGTTTAACTTAACGGAAAAAATGCAGTTGATCGGCGGTACTTGGTACGGCGGTGAAATGAAGAAAGGGATGTTCGCAATGATGAACTACTTCCTTCCACTGCAAGGTATTGCTTCAATGCACTGTTCAGCCAACATGGCTAAAGATGGCGATGTGGCGATTTTCTTTGGCCTATCTGGCACAGGAAAAACCACACTCTCTACCGATCCAAAACGCGCGTTAATCGGCGATGACGAGCACGGCTGGGATGATGATGGCGTGTTTAACTTTGAAGGAGGTTGCTACGCGAAAACCATCAAGCTCTCCAAAGAAGCCGAGCCTGACATCTACAACGCGATCCGCCGTGATGCGCTACTGGAAAACGTCACAGTACGTAGCGATGGTTCGATTGACTTTGATGATGGTTCTAAAACCGAGAATACTCGTGTTTCTTATCCTATCTACCACATCGAAAACATCGTTAAGCCTGTATCGAAAGGTGGTCACGCCAATAAAGTGATCTTCCTATCTGCGGATGCATTTGGTGTGCTTCCACCAGTCTCTAAATTGACTCCAGAACAAACCAAGTATCACTTCTTGTCTGGCTTTACGGCAAAACTAGCGGGTACTGAACGTGGCATCACCGAACCAACACCAACCTTCTCAGCCTGTTTTGGCGCAGCGTTTTTAACGCTCCACCCAACACAATATGCCGAAGTGCTGGTAAAACGTATGGAAGCAGCTGGTGCTGAAGCTTATCTAGTCAACACTGGTTGGAACGGCAGCGGTAAACGCATCTCGATTCAAGATACCCGCGCCATCATTGACGCTATCTTAGATGGTTCGATTGAGAAGGCAGCAACCAAGCATATTCCAATCTTCAATCTTGAAGTGCCAACCTCACTACCTGGTGTAAACCCAACCATTCTCGACCCACGCGATACTTACGTGGATCCTCTACAATGGACAAGCAAAGCTGAAGATCTCGCCTCGCGCTTTATCAATAACTTTGCCAAGTATACTGATAACGCAGAAGGTAAAGCATTAGTGGCCGCAGGCCCACAACTCGACTAAAACTGATAAGTCAGTAGCAAGCCCCTTTGATAAGGGGCTTTTTTTGTTGCTGCGTGAGGTAATTTGTTTCACTCTGTCGCAGGTAACGATTTACGAGTAAGGACACCATGAACAAGGCTTTGGCATTGCTGATTGCGATCATCGCGCTATTTCTCACTTTCATGCTGGGTATGTTTGCACTGCTACATACCTCTTATGCTACTCCCGTTGCTCAAACTCTCGTTGAACGGCTTTCGAAAGGAAACGTGACGTTTCAATCTCTTCAATACCAGTATCCTTTGCATTTTCAGTTCAACCAATTAACACTGCGGCAAAATAAGCAGCACATCCCGATAGAGCAAGCCGATATTTGGCTCAGCCCACAGCTCATTCGCGACCAAAAAATCGCCGTTGATAGCGTGCTACTTAGTGGTATCAGTCTACAAAATGGCCTTCCTACCGATTTGCGATCATGGCCCATTTCGGTGAGCCAAATCGCGCTCAATCACGCCGACATCGCCCAACAAGGTTGGCTAGCGCGCGGTGTTAACCTACAGATTAAAAATCCACATTGGCCGGATGCTCCAACAGCTCTGCCTTTCGGCGAGATACAACTCTCAGCTGAACAATTTTATTGGCAAGGAGAAGCGCTGAATAACCTACTGCTCGATATGGATTACAAACCTGCCAACAGCACCGTCTATGGGCTCTCGTTGTCATGGCGCGGCGCGGCTATTTCAGGTCAAGCCGAGCAGTATCCTCAAGGTTGGTCGCTGATCAATGTGACACTGGAAAAACTCAATCTTAGCCGAGATATGAGTCATTCCTTACGCCAATCGGGTTGGTTTCAGCTCTTTGACAAAATAGACCATATCAATAGCTTAGATATTTTAAACAGTCAGATCGAGCTTGCGGATATCAGCTTGCGTAACGTCGATATTTCGCTGGAGAACATTTATCCACACAGCAATATTTGGCAGCAGCAACAAGGTAAATTATCGCTGCGAGCCGACGATGCAACTTGGCTAGGTCAGCAGTGGGTGGAGCCGACCTTTAGCCTGCGCACCGAGCCGGGTAAACTGATCATTGAGGATTTTAGTAGTGAGTTTAAGCAAGGTGATATTCAATGGGCGGGTGTTATCACCCCAACCTCAGCATCGCTGCAACAGCTCACTATTCGCGGTGTAAAATGGGTGAGCGAAAGCAAAGATGATTTTACGTCGCTGAGCCAGCATTGGCCGTGGGTTGATAACCTCACCATCGAGCAACTCACCATCGCCAATAGCCAACTCATTCAATTGTTTGCGCCACCTTATTGGCAATTGTCTGGTGTCCATGCCAAAGGAAAGCAGCTAACTCTCGTAAAAGAGAAACGCTTGGGATTGTGGCAAGGCACGCTCAATATCAGCGCAAACAGCGCCAGCTACGATTCACTATTGAGCACGCAAAGCGTTGTTGAGATGCGCAGCGAACAAGGCCAATGGTACCTAGATCGTTTATTCATGCCGTTAGAAAACGGCTATATCGATGCCACTGCGCGTTGGAATTTCCAAACGTTAAGTCAGCCTTGGCAAACCAACATTCATGCCGATGGGCTACCGCTAGCGGTGCTCAATAAAGTCACCCAGCTTCCCTTTACCATAGAGGGTCTCAGTGAATGGGAAGCGCAGGTCAACGGCCTCGCCGGAGACTACGCCACCTTCGCCCACTCCCTCACAGGTGAAGCAACGCTCAATATTCGACAAGGCATATTAACGCTAAGCGATCCTGAGCAAAACCTCAGCCATGAGCCGTTTACGCTCGAAGGTTTAGTCATTCACTCAGACAGAGGGCGGATGATGATTAATACAACGCCGCTGGTTGGAAAGACGCTCAAGGCAAACCTTGATGGTCACGTGGATTTGGTCAAGTTGGAGAAAGGACAACTTAACCTTAACCTCCAACAGATGTGCCGTGAGATGCACTTCGAACTGCTCCACAACACACAGCACACCATCTATTCGTGTGATCCAGAAACCGACACTTACTCAGCCAATGATGCGGCGGCTAACAATGCCTTGTAATTGGGGATCAACATATAGGTTCCCGTAAATTCAACGGCGGGTTTACCGCCACTGGTGATAGTGACATTGACGACGATACGCGCTTTACGTCCACTGGCTAAACGATCTAAATCGCCACTGATGCCATCCAATGAAGTGAAGGCTAAAGGGTTATGCACCACAGGGTGACGATAGCGGATGCGGCTATCAACCAAAACAATATCGCCATTCAGGCTTCGCTCACGCATCAGCAACCATGCCATTCCCCATCCGGTCAAGGTGGCAAGGGTAAATGCCGAGCCTGCAAATAAGGTGTTGTGTGGGTTCAAATTCGGATTGAGCTGGGCGCTGCACTCAAATTGGTAGCCCGTATATTGAGTCACCTTAATGCCCATTTTTTCGCTGATAGGAATGTGCGTGGCCCAGCGTTCTTGCAGTTCAGTACACCATTCAGGTTTGCGAATCACATTGGCCATGGGATCGAGCGGTTTGACCATTTGTTGATGTCGAACAGGACCGCGTTCATCATTGAGCGAGCCCCTGCGTTCAAAGCCGTTCTTTTCATAAAATGCAATCGCATCTTCACGGGCGCTACAGACTAGGCGCTTTGCACCTTCTTGACGAGCCAGCGACTCTAGCGCCACCAGCACCAAAGAACCCATACCTTTATTGCGACGGCTACTTTTAACCGCCATATAGCGAATTTGCCCTTCGCAATCTGGCGTAATATACAAGCGACCAATAGCAATCGGTCGGTTACGACCATCGACAATCATCCTGTGATGGCTCATGCCATCATACTCATCGCGCTCCGAGCCGATCGGTAGATGCCATGGCTCACGCAGCATTTGCCAGCGAAAATGGTAGTATTTATTCAGTTGGTTGTCGGTACTTGGCGTAATCAGTTTAAACATTTGGTTATCCCTAAATCACAGCCTCTCATACTCCGCATGATCCCAACGAAGGAGGCTCTATCCATTTCTTTATTAAACCTGAAGCCAGAATGTCACTGGGCCATCATTAATCAGCGAGACTTTCATATCTTGTGCAAAGCGGCCACGCTGAGTTGGCAAAATGTGCTCACACAAATCCGAAAAGTAATCATACAGACGCTCAGCATCAGCAGGGTGTGCACCTTTTGAAAATCCGGCACGCGTCCCCTTTTTGGTATCGGCTGGCAATGTAAATTGAGACACCACTAAAACCTGACCATTCACTTGTTGCACGTTCAAGTTCATTTTTCCCTCTTCATCTTCAAACACGCGGTACTGAGTCACACGTTCGACTAGACGTTTGGCCTTTGCCTCATCGTCATCTCTTTCGACCCCAAGTAGCACCAGTAAGCCTTGATTGATTTCGCCAACCACTTCCCCATCAACACGTACCGCCGCTTCACTCACTCTCTGGATCAACGCTATCACTCTGATTTCCCTTTATCATTTGCTCGGAGATAAGCAATGAGTTTAGCATTTCTTGCTCATTGCTCCAGTGCTCTTTTTCACCCAAAGTCGCCGTCACCTCCGCCCCAACGAGCACAATCATCCAGCATAAGTAGACCCACACAAACAGAATAGGGATCGCCGCCAGTGCGCCGTAAATCAGTTGATAGGAGGGAAACTGAGTAATATAAGCAGCAAACCCTTTTTTACTGAACTCAAATAAAATAGCCGCCACCATTGCCCCGACCAAGGCGTGTGAAAGATGCACTTTTTTATTCGGCACCAGCAGGTACAAACCGACAAAAGCAGAGAATGACAAAATAAAAGGTAGCCAGCGCAGCAACAAATTATAAGCACCAGAGAGTGCTTCGCTGTCAATAATCTTGAGTGAGGTAATATACGAGGTTGCCGCAATACTCGCGCCGACTAAAATTGGCCCGAGCGTAAGAACCATCCAATACATTGAAAAAGAGAGCACCATGCGCCGTTTATCTTTAACTCGCCAAATGTAGTTTAAATTCTTGTCAATATTAGAAATCAGCATTAAAGCTGCAACGAATAAAAATACCCCGCCCACGGCCGTCATCTTACCTGTATTCGCGATAAATTCGAGCAACGCCTCTCGCACTACATCGCCTGCGGCAGGCACAAAATGGGTGATCACAAAATCTTGAATAACCATACCGACATTAGCAAAAATAGAAAATGAGGAGAGAATTGATAACAGCACGGTAAGCATAGGTACGATCGACAACAACGTGATATAAGCCAAATAGCCCGCATTAACATTGACGCGGTCATGATCCATCCGGCTGAGTAAATAACGCGTAAACAGTAAACATTGTTTGCCAAGCTTTTTGATTTTCAAATGCCTTCTCCCTGCTTATTTTTATCATCAATCACCATTCTATACCTAAAACTGACTATATTGCAGATAAGCAAAAGGCGAGAAGTACACTCCTCGCCCTTAGATTAACTCGTTAACTTATACCATGACGGTATTAGCCACGGCTTGCACGTTTACGATCATTCTCAGTTAAATGACGTTTACGGATACGAATGCTCTGTGGGGTCACTTCCACTAGTTCATCGTCGTCAATAAACTCAAGTGCTTGCTCAAGTGTAAACTTGATTGCAGGTGACAATACTTGCGCTTCATCAGTACCAGAAGCACGAACGTTTGTCAGCTGCTTGCCTTTCAAGCAGTTCACTGTTAGGTCGTTAGAACGGTTGTGGATACCGATCACTTGGCCTTCGTACACTTCATCTGCGTGCTCAGTAAATAGGCGACCGCGCTCTTGTAGGTTGAACAGAGCGTAAGTCAACGCTTTACCTGTCGCGTTAGAGATCAACACGCCGTTGTTACGTTGACCAATGTTACCGCCTTTGTGCAGGCCGTAATGATCAAACGTATGGTAAAGCAAACCTGAACCTGAAGTTAAGGTCATGAATTCTGTTTGGAAACCAATCAAACCGCGAGAAGGCATCATGAAATCAAGACGCACACGGCCTTTGCCGTCTGGAGTCATGTTCGTCAGCTCACCTTTACGTAGGCCGATTTTCTCCATCACGCCGCCTTGGCTCTCTTCCATCACATCGATCGTTACGGTTTCGAACGGTTCCATTTTCTGGCCGTCTTCTTCCTTCAAAATAACTTCAGGACGAGAAACTGCAAGCTCAAAGCCTTCACGACGCATGTTCTCAATCAGGATTGATAGGTGAAGTTCACCACGACCTGAAACGCGGAAGCGATCTGGGTTGTCGGTTTCTTCAACACGCAATGCTACGTTATGAACAAGCTCTTTTTGCAGACGCTCAAGGATATTACGTGAAGTCACGTATTTACCTTCTTTACCTGCAAACGGTGAAGTATTGACTTGGAAAGTCATGGTCACTGTCGGTTCATCAACGGATAGCGGCACCATAGCTTCAACACAGTTTTGGTCACAAATGGTGTCTGAAATTTTCAGTTCACCTAAACCTGTTACCGCAATGATGTCGCCAGCGTTAGCTTGTTCAACTTCGTTACGCTCAAGGCCAAGATAGCCCAGAACTGTACCAACTTTACCGTTACGTTTCTTACCATCAGCGCCGACAACTGTTACTTGTTGGTTCGCTTTTACGCTACCACGAGTCACACGACAAACACCGATAACACCAACGTAAGAGCTGTAATCAAGTTGAGAAACTTGCATTTGTAGTGGGCCATCAAGGTCAACTTGTGGTGACTCTACATTGTCAACGATCGCTTGGAACAAAGGTTCCATATTTTCGCCAACTTCACCTTCGTTAAGTGTCGCCCAACCGTTCAGTGCAGAAGCATAAACCACTTTAAAGTCGAGCTGCTCATCCGTTGCACCAAGGTTGTCGAACAGGTCGAACACTTGATCCATAACCCAATCAGGGCGAGCACCAGGACGGTCAATTTTGTTAATAACAACGATTGGTTTCAAACCGTGAGCAAAGGCTTTTTGTGTTACGAAGCGAGTTTGTGGCATTGGGCCATCAACCGCATCAACAATCAGCAAAACAGAGTCAACCATTGACATGATACGTTCAACTTCACCACCGAAGTCGGCGTGTCCTGGAGTATCTACGATGTTGATACGGAAATCATTCCAGTTAATGGCTGTATTTTTTGCAAGGATAGTGATACCGCGCTCTTTCTCGATATCGTTCGAGTCCATGACCCGCTCTTCCGTATTACCGCGAGACTCTAACGTACCTGACTGTTGCAGCAGTTTATCAACCAACGTTGTTTTACCGTGGTCAACGTGTGCGATGATCGCGATATTTCTTAATTTATCAATCTGTGGAGTAGCCATGGATTTTGCTTCACTTATTAAGGGAGTAACTCGCTTCGGCATGAGGCCGCAACGAGCATAGAACTTGATTAAAAAAACGGTCAATAATGTACCAGATTTTGGCGAAAAACCTAGAAATATGTGATCTATCGCGCTGATTTTCGCTCACCACAAGCTTAGTCCGCTACTTGCTTTAAAACAAATTGCATCAAAATGGACTAAATCAGCATTGACAAGCCTAGTAAACCTAGGCTGAATAGTGTGCGCTTTGGTAGTTAATGGTGCAACATAAAACTCAAGGCACCAAAATAGTGCAAATAAGGATCTTTTTGGTGCAGAGAAGCATTTAAATTCGACAAAGAACAACCAAAACACTTGAAATTAAAGGATTAATTTAATTGGCACGAATTTAGCTTTGTTAGAAACAGCATCGATTAATAAGTTTAGAATGAAATTAATCAATGCTAGTTTCAATTCGATTCGGGCCATTACCGCTTTAATAACACTGGAGGTTATCCAAGATGTCAGTAGAAAACGTTCTATCGCTGATCCAAGAAAACGAAGTTAAGTTTGTTGACCTGCGCTTTACCGACACGAAAGGCAAAGAGCAACATATCTCTATTCCTGCTCATCAAGTCGACGCAGACTTCTTCGAAGAAGGTAAGATGTTCGATGGTTCATCCGTTGCTGGCTGGAAAGGAATCAATGAGTCTGACATGGTGATGATGCCTGATGCATCAAGTGCAGTTCTTGACCCGTTCACAGAAGACGCAACACTTAACATTCGTTGTGACATTCTAGAGCCTGCAACCATGCAAGGCTACGATCGTGACCCACGCTCTATCGCAAAACGCGCAGAAGATTACATGCGTTCAACAGGGATCGCAGACACCGTTCTTGTCGGTCCAGAGCCAGAGTTCTTCCTTTTTGATGACGTGAAATACACCAACAATATGTCTGGTGCCTCATTCAAAATTGATGATATCGAAGCGGCTTGGAACACTGGCGCTGAAATTGAAGGTGGTAACAAAGGTCACCGCCCTGGTGTGAAAGGTGGTTATTTCCCTGTTGCACCGGTTGACTCATCACAAGACATCCGTTCAGCCATGTGTTTGATCATGGAAGAGATGGGCCTCGTCGTTGAAGCTCACCACCATGAAGTAGCGACCGCAGGTCAAAACGAAATCGCCACTCGCTTTAATACGCTAACCACAAAAGCCGATGAGATCCAAATCTACAAATACGTGGTGCACAACGTTGCGCACGCCTTTGGTAAAACAGCGACCTTCATGCCTAAGCCTCTTGTTGGCGACAACGGTTCAGGTATGCACGTTCACCAATCTCTTGCAAAAGATGGTGTAAACCTATTTGCTGGTGACAAGTACGGCGGTCTATCTGACTTAGCGCTTTACTACATTGGCGGTATCATCAAGCACGCGCGTGCCATCAACGCATTTGCTAACCCATCAACAAACTCGTACAAGCGCCTTGTCCCTGGGTTTGAAGCACCGGTAATGCTAGCTTACTCGGCTCGTAACCGTTCTGCGTCTATCCGTATTCCAGTAGTACCAAGCCCGAAAGCACGTCGTATCGAAGCTCGTTTCCCAGATCCAGCAGCGAACCCATACCTAGCGTTTGCCGCTCTTCTAATGGCTGGTCTTGATGGTATCAAGAACAAGATCCATCCAGGAGAAGCGATGGATAAAGATTTGTACGACCTACCAGCAGAAGAAGCCGCTGAGATTCCAAAAGTAGCCGAGTCACTTGAAGTGGCACTAAAAGCACTGGATGAAGATCGTGAATTCCTGACCGCTGGCGGCGTATTCTCTGATGATTTCATCAACTCATACATCACGCTAAAAGCAAAAGATGTAGAACGCGTCAACATGGCCGTTCACCCACTAGAATTTGAATTGTACTACTCGGTATAATTCTTAGCTTTAGTACAAAATGTAACTTAGGTTACGGATTTATTAGGCTCGCCTCGCAGGTGAGCCTTTTTCATATTTGGGGTTAATTCCGAACGTCGTAACATTAGCGTTACAACAATAACGGCACTCAAAAGCCGATACCCTTAACGTGAAAACATCTCTATATAGGGGGATGCCTGTGAATCTGATCCGAACTTTACTCCTAACACTCATCATGCTTTATTCCGCGACTTCAATTGCACAAAACGTCTATACGTGGGTGGATGCGAACGGCGTGTTGCATCTTAGCGATGTCCCACAAGATAAGGGAGCAAAGCAAATTTCGATTCCTGATTTTCAGGCCGATGCGCCTGAGCCAACCTTTGAAACCTCTCACCCCGTCACTGAGCTCACCAAAAATCTGCCACAGGAAAAATCCGCAACCCATGTCAACAAAATAGAACCGCTGACCATTGCAATTCGCTCTCCGGCTGACGATGAAACCTTACGCAGCAATGCGGGCGTTATTTCAATCAACGCCGAACTCAATCGCAACTTAACCGTCAATGAACAGTTGCAATTGGTCATGAATGACAAGGCCTATGGCGCCCCCGCCACTCAACCTACTTGGACGCTGAAAAATCTAGATAGAGGAACGCATCGCTTTTTAATTCAAGTAGTTGTAAACGGCAAGATTATTGCATCGTCTAACCCTGTGACGGTGCATTTACATCGAGCCAGCATCAAGTGATGAACTCTTCGCCAATAAGCTCGATATAACAACAGGTTTCACTTTTTCTTCTGACACCGATGCGCCATACTTAGCCATGCAATGCACCAAAGTTGTGCATTGCATCATTTGGGAACACGGACAAGGATGAAAACGTGAATTGTGAGCTAAGCCAAACGATTTTAAATAATATCGTTACCGCCACCTTGATGCTCGATGAGTCTCTTTGTATCCGTTATGCCAATCCAGCGGCTGAACAACTCTTCTCCCAAAGTGCTAAGCGAATTATCAACCAACCACTGTCAAAACTCATCCAGCACGCTTCTCTTGATTTAGCGCTGCTTTCTCAGCCGTTGCAAAGTGGCCAAAGTATTACTGATAGCGATGTTACGTTTGTGGTCGATGGTAAGCCACTGATGCTGGAAGTGACCGTGAGCCCTATATCTTGGCAACGCGAGCTGATGCTTTTGGTCGAAATGCGCAAAATTGGTCAACAACGACGGTTAACACAAGAGCTCAATCAGCACGCCCAACAGCAAGCGGCAAAGCTCTTAGTTCGCGGGCTGGCGCATGAAATTAAAAACCCATTGGGTGGGCTACGCGGAGCGGCGCAACTGCTAGAAAGAATGTTGCCGGACCACAGTCTCACTGAGTACACCCAAATTATTATTGAACAAGCCGATCGACTGCGCGCGCTCGTTGATCGTTTGCTCGGCCCACAAAAACCGGGCAAGAAGTGCTCTGAAAATCTCCATGTAATTTTGGAAAAAGTCCGCCAATTGGTTGAGCTAGAAGCCAGCACACACTTGGTGATTGAACGAGATTATGACCCCAGCTTGCCCGATATTTTGATGGATACCGATCAAATCGAGCAGGCATTACTGAATATCGTCAGCAATGCGGCACAGATTTTATCTCATGATCCGCATGGTAAAATCACACTTCGCACCAGAACAGTGCACCAAGCCAATATTCACGGACAGCGCCATAAGTTAGTGGCACGCATAGAAATCAGCGATAACGGCCCAGGCATTCCTACCGAATTACAAGACACACTGTTTTACCCCATGGTCAGCGGCCGTGAAGGTGGGACGGGGCTGGGTCTTTCTATCTCACAAAACCTGATCGATCAGCACAATGGAAAAATCGAGGTTGAAAGCTGGCCAGGTCGAACCACATTTACTATTTATTTACCCATTTGACCGATGTCAGATTGGGTTTGCTGCTAAGGAATAAACATTATGAGTAAAGGATACGTTTGGGTGGTGGACGATGATAGTTCGATCCGCTGGGTGATGGAAAAAACGCTCTCATCAGCCAACATAAAATGCGAAACGTTTTCCGATGCCGAAAGTGTGTTACTAGCGCTAGAAAGAGAAACGCCCGATGTGCTCGTTTCCGATATTCGCATGCCGGGCATGAATGGTATTGAGCTGCTAAACCAAGTTCATTCACGATCTCCTGAGTTGCCCGTCATCATCATGACTGCCCACTCAGATCTTGATGCCGCGGTGAATGCCTATCAAAAAGGTGCCTTTGAGTATCTTCCTAAACCTTTTGATGTCGATGAAACCCTCACCTTGGTTGAACGTGCCATTGCGCATAGTCAGGAGCAGCGCAAAGAACAATCCAATCAACAGACTGGCGTTGATAGTACACCAGAAATCATTGGAGAAGCCCCTTCAATGCAAGAGGTATTTCGGGCGATTGGCCGTTTATCACGTTCCTCAATCTCAGTCTTGATCAATGGTGAATCAGGAACCGGGAAGGAGTTAGTCGCTCACGCGCTTCATCGCCATAGCCCACGCGCCCAAAAACCGTTTATTGCCCTCAATATGGCCGCAATTCCAAAAGATCTCATCGAGTCAGAACTGTTTGGTCATGAGAAAGGAGCATTCACTGGTGCAAACAGTGTCCGCCAAGGGCGTTTTGAGCAGGCCAATGGGGGCACTCTGTTCTTAGATGAAATTGGCGATATGCCGCTCGACATTCAAACTCGGCTACTGCGTGTTTTAGCCGATGGTCAGTTTTACCGTGTAGGAGGGCATTCAGCAATCAAAGTTGATGTTCGCATTGTCGCCGCCACTCACCAAAACTTAGAAAAACTCGTTCATCAAGGAAAGTTTCGTGACGACCTTTTTCACCGTCTCAATGTCATTCGTATTCATATCCCAGCACTACGTGAGCGAAGCCAAGATATAGAAAAACTGACCAAGCACTTTCTCGCCTCTGCAGCAAAAGAATTAGGCGTAGAAATGAAAACGCTACATCCTAAGAGCATTGACATTTTGAATCGTCTTGAATGGCCGGGAAACGTACGACAACTTGAAAATATGTGTCGCTGGTTAACTGTAATGGCCAGTGGCAGCGAGGTGCTACCCAGTGATCTTCCTTCCGAATTATTGTCGGAAAAGAAAAATAGTGACTTTGATAGTGCTATAAGTTGGCAACAACAACTCGCAAGTTGGGCTAAATCTTCATTAGCTTCAGGAGAAACAGAGCTGCTTTCTTATGCACTTCCTGAATTTGAACGTATACTTTTGGAAGCAGCACTTCATCACACCAATGGTCACAAACAAGATGCAGCTAAGGTGCTTGGGTGGGGGCGCAATACGTTGACAAGGAAGTTAAAAGAACTTTACTGAGAATTTTTTAATGATCAGGTGTAGTGATTCACTTTCTGGCACAATGCAATCACCCACCACCTTGCGTGTTTTACCGATAATTTGTATGGATGCAGAAGACACGACATGTCATTTACGAATCAAATAACGTTGAAAACAGCCGTTGTTCTACCATTTGTTATGATTTTCCTCATAACGATTGGAGTGATTGTGGGTGTACAAAAATACAGTTATGAAGAGATGGTTGATGACATTAGCAGCAAACAGCTTTCATCATTAAATGCCAATGTAGAGCAGCGACTGATCAGTTTTCTCGATGAACCTTTTCAAGCCAGCCTCGCTTTAAGCCACACGATCGGCTTTAGTCAGTTCTATTCTGCGGACGATGTCAGTAAAATAGAAGGATATCTGCTTGCCAGTTTTGAAACGCTTTATCGACCGCTAGAACAAATTGATGTGATCGGATTTGGTGGCGAACAGGCGGAGTACGTGGGCTTTCGCAAAGAGATTGGTGATAGTTTTACCTTAATGGTGAAAGATAATCGAACTCAGCAAAACTTGGTGATCTACTCAGGAAAAACCATCAATCAAGATATTCGCTCCACCATTGCCGATTATGATCCAAGAACTCGCCCCTGGTATACTCCAGTTGCACAAAGTTTAAGCCCAAGTTGGTCGCCAATCTACACTAATGTTGATGAACGCCAAGAGATCACGCTCTCTGCTTTAGCACCCGTTTTCTCTATGAACAAATTCATCGGTGTTTTGGTGACTGATGTGAAAATCGATACGTTCAATGCGTTTCTGGCCTCACTGCAACAGAAAACTCATGCCAACGTGTATATTATTGATCCAGAAAAAAGATTGGTGGCTCACTCCAATACCAGCACCGTTGTCTCTTGGGGGACCGAACTGTCGGCAAAAGGAGAGCGACTACTGGCTATCGAAAATGCCAACCCAGTGATCCAAGCCAGTGCACATTATATTGATAACCATGACAAAATGCTGTCAGCAACACTCAACAAATTCGAAACGGTAGTTGATGGCACCCGCTATTTTAATCATCTCACTCCCTTTAAAGATAAACATGGCATCGAATGGTTTATTGGCGTCTCGATTTCAGAAACCGATCTACTTGGTCGATTGCCAGAAAACCAACAAAACAGTTGGATTATTGGCAGCATTGTCAGCCTTATCGGCATTGGTATAGGGCTCATTGCCTTTAATCGAATCACCACTCCAATTACCGCCACCGCGGCTGCTGCTCAGCATCTAGCAAAAGGGGATTGGGAAAGTAACATGCCGAAAGCTGGCAATATTTATGAAACGAGTTTGCTTGTTTATTCATTCAATGAAATGGCCAACAACCTAAAAGCCTCATTTAAGGCATTGCATTCCCAATTGATCTACGATTCCCTAACCAAGCTCTATAGCCGTGAAGGTTTAATTGATAACTTTAGTCAATCAAATCAAATTAATGGCAGCCTATTGCTTATCGGCATCGATAAATTCAGAGATATTAATGACAGCTTGGGACATCAGCAAGGTGACTTACTATTACAAATTATTGCTGAAAAATTACGCACACTATTTGCAAGTACCTCATGTATTGCTCGTACAGGTGGTGATGAATTCGCTATTTACATCCCCTCTTTACAACAGAATGAAGCCCAATCCGCGGCTAACAGCATATTACAAATGTTTGCTGTCCCATTCTCAATGCATAATGAAAAAGTGGTCGTCAATGCCTCCATTGGCATCGTACTCCCTAATGACACACTCCATACTATGGCGCTATGGTTACGTAATGGTAGCATCGCACTCAGCCACGCCAAACAAGAGCGCTCAAGGATCTGCTATTACTCTCCAGAGATGGACGATGTTTCTCGTAAACGTACGCAAATGCTCACTCAAATTAAGCTTGCCATCGAGAACAAAGAATATATTCCGCATTATCAACCAATTGTAAACTTATCAACGGGAGATATCATCGGAGCTGAAGCCTTGGCACGCTGGGTGACACCAAGCGGTGATATCATTCCCCCCTTGGACTTCATTCCTATCGCTGAAGAAAGCGGCTTCATTGGCCTGATTGGTGAGCAAATCTTGTATCAAGCGTGTTTTGACACGATGCAAGGCATCAAGATGGGTAAATGGGGATCGACGTTTAAAATGCACGTCAACCTCTCAGTGAACCAGCTATCTCAACCTCAGTTTGTTCATGAACTCAAAGCGACTTTGGAAAGAACGGGGCTTGAACCCAATAATCTCGCTTTAGAGATCACAGAATCAAGAATTGTTGATAACGACCCAGTTATTTTAGCAAACATGAACAAACTCAAAGAGCTGGGCATCCATATCGCGATAGATGATTTTGGTACCGGATACAGCTCCCTTTCTTATTTACATCAACTTCCATTCGATTGTCTAAAAATAGACAGGGCGTTTGTATCGCAGCTCGAACAGACAAATCTCAGTAGCTCAGTCGTTGCGGCAATCATCAACATGACTCGTGGGTTTAATGTCGAAATTGTAGCAGAAGGTATTGAAACCAAAGAGCAAGTCCATCTCCTAACCATGCTTAACTGCACTCAGGGACAAGGCTTTCTGTTTAGTAAAGCCATCCCTTTTAACGAATGGTCAACAGATATGGTAAACATAAAAGCCAAATAAACAGAATTGGGTGATTTAATACTCTTTGCTAGCTGACACTGGCCACATTGATTTTTATACTTGATGCCATACACACTTTCGGAAAAACATAATGATAACTAAAAATCTACCGCTTACTGATTTGCATCGCCATCTTGACGGCAACATTCGAACCAAAACTATCTTAGAACTAGGGCAACGATTTGGTGTAGCGCTGCCAGCTGGCAACATAGAAGAGCTCACACCTCATGTACAAATCGTCGAAGCAGAACCATCATTGGTCGCCTTTTTATCAAAACTTGATTGGGGAGTTGCCGTATTGGGTGATCTCGATGCTTGCCGAAGAGTCGCCTACGAAAATGTCGAAGATGCCTTAAATGCTCAAATTGATTATGCTGAGCTGAGGTTCTCTCCTTACTATATGGCTATGAAACATCAACTGCCTACCGCTGGCGTTGTTGAGGCTGTAGTTGATGGGGTACAAGCGGGCGTTCGAGACTTCGGTATTCAGGCTAACCTAATAGGAATTATGAGCCGCACTTTTGGCACCGATGCTTGTCAGCAGGAGCTAGACGCTATTTTGACTCAAAAGCAGCACATTGTTGCAGTCGACTTAGCGGGCGATGAACTTGGGCAGCCGGGCGAGCGATTTATTTCTCACTTTAAACAAGTACGAGATGCAGGACTAAGAGTTACAGTACATGCTGGAGAGGCGGCGGGGTCAGAAAGTATGTGGCAAGCAATTAAAGAGCTAGGTGCAGAAC
The DNA here is from genome assembly GCF_029478525.1 of Vibrio sp. 1151_11. Taxonomy (NCBI): domain Bacteria; kingdom Pseudomonadati; phylum Pseudomonadota; class Gammaproteobacteria; order Vibrionales; family Vibrionaceae; genus Vibrio; species Vibrio sp. 1151_11. The sequence goes on from NZ_SHMN01000023.1 coordinate 62,929, forward strand.
GCATTGGACACGGAGTAAAAGCCGTCCATGACCCTAAGCTAATGGATTATCTTGCCAAACACCGTATTGGCATTGAGTCTTGCCTAACGTCAAACTTCCAAACGAGCACAGTAAACTCTCTTGCTCATCATCCTATAAAACAGTTTTTAGAGCACGGGATACTTGCTTGTTTAAATACTGATGACCCAGCGGTTGAAGGTATTGAACTTCCACATGAATATGAAGTTGCAGCACTTCAAGCAGGCCTTTCTCAAGAGCAGATCAGACAAGCGCAAATTAACGGATTAGAATTAGCCTTTCTTTCAGACTCAGATAAAAAAGCACTGTCAGCTAAAGCCGCTTTGCGTAGCTAAATCTCCTGAACCATACCTCTCTAGCCGATGTTTAATACATCGGCTTTTTTATACCTAAGACATAGAGACCGAAAAGAATAAGAATAGATTGAACAAAGTGTAGCTACCACACGACTGTCCTGAGAGTGATAAAAAATAAAATGCTCTTTTGCTCAAACGAAAGAAGCCCTGCTATTACTAGCAGGGCTTCTTAATAAGTGGCGGAGCGGACGGGACTCGAACCCGCGACCCCCGGCGTGACAGGCCGGTATTCTAACCAACTGAACTACCGCTCCGCAGCGTGTCTGGTTAGACAATATTCAAAGCCTGGCGATG
>NZ_SHMN01000024.1:0-61729 GCF_029478525.1 Vibrio sp. 1151_11
AACCAGACACGCTGCGGAGCGGTAGTTCAGTTGGTTAGAATACCGGCCTGTCACGCCGGGGGTCGCGGGTTCGAGTCCCGTCCGCTCCGCCACTTATTAAGAAGCCCTGCTAGTAATAGCAGGGCTTTTTTCGTTTTAGCAAAATAGCATTTTATTTTTTATCACTCTCAGTGCCGTCTTCTAAAAATCAATTCCACGCATACTTACATATTCACTCCTTGTAATCCGTAATACTCTGATTGGCTAGGGCTAGCTTACCAGTCCGTAGTTTTACTTGGCGCCCTTCTTCAATAATCATTGAACCTGTTTGTTCAAACTTGTTCGGCTGACTTTAAGCTATTGTGTGATTATTTGTGTACGTGAATGACTTTCTTTGGAGTCTGCAAGAGCCATCATCACACTTTCACTTGAATAGGGTTCGCCAGCTTTTTAAAATAAGTGTTACTAAAGCTATCCATAGTGATATTTCACCATAGCTCAACAGCCTTAATTAGATCATATTTTTTAAATTGGTATTACAGTAGATATAGAGAGAGGAGTAACAAAGTAAAGGTAGCAAAAACCGATGTTCTAGAACATCGGCTAGAGATAAAAATGGTTTGATCAGTCATCACTGACAGTTTTTCTATCTACATTGACGATTTTTCAGCTTGTTTTGCTTTGTCTATCAATGGGGTAATTGTTGAACCTTGAATAAGTATTGAGAACACCACGACAGCGTATGTCATAACAAGGATTATCTCTTTTACATCAATAAGCTTGTCTGGGATAACTAATATGCCGGATGGAATGGAAAGTGCCATTGCTAGTGCTAGCCCACCTCGTAGCCCTCCCCAAGTGAGTATCTTTATTGACCATGGGTTGTAGGAGCGGTAACGCTTGAAGCCGATGTAAGAGAAAAAAACGCTTAGATAGCGAGCAGATAAGACAAGAGGAATGGCGAAAGCCATCAATATCCAGTCCTCTTCATGGAATTTGAAGAGTAGCATCGACATACCGATAAGTAGAAAGAGCACACCATTCAAAAATTCGTCAACCAATTCCCAAAAGTGGTCAAGGTGTTCTTCACTTTCTTTTGAAAAGCCAATGAAGCGTGTCCAGTTGCCGATCATTATCCCTGATACAACCATAGCTAAAGGCCCGGAAACATGAATAACATCTGCAAAAACATAGCCAGCAGTCGGTATACCAATGGTTAAAAGCAGTTCCATTGAGTGATCATCGGTGGCGCTGATGAGGTAGTGGAATAATAGCCCAAGAGCTAGGCCATACAGGATGCCCCCCATTGCCTCTTGAATAAACAACATAGTTACACTACCTATGGTTGGTGCTTCTGTACCAAATGCAATAGTGAAAATAGTGACAAAGATAACCAAACCAAAACCATCATTAAAGAGCGATTCTCCCTCGATTTGGGTTGAAATACGTTTTGGTGCATTTAACTTTTTAACAATAGCTAATACGGCTATTGGGTCTGTTGGTGATATGAGTGCACCAAAGAGCAGACAGTAAACGAGATCGAAGTGAATACCGATAAATTGACAGAAGGCGTATAGCCCAAAACCGATGAAGAAGGTTGAAAATAGCGTTGCGCCTAGTGCAAGAACCGCGATTTCCCATTTCTGATCTTTTAGGTTGGGTAATTTGATGCCTAGGCCGCCAGCGAAAAGTAGAAAACCGAGTATTCCTTTGAGCAGAAAATTTTCAAAGTTAATACTGTTGACGGTTTCTGTCGCTATTTGAGTTAGATGAAACCAATCATTTTGACCTGCAACTAAGATCAATAATGACAACATCATCGATCCTGCTGTAATGGCGATAGTGGTTTGCATATTGCCTATCTTACTGTTTAGAAAGGCAATCAACATTGCTGCTCCTGATAGGAAGCATAAAGTGTAATAGACAGACATTGTTTTCTCGTCGTGTAACAAAATATGAATGAAATTCTCCTTGGATGATGTACAAATAGCAAACACTTTTTAGCCATGATTGCAGATGTATCAAACGATAATTAAAGTGAAGTTTAGACGTCTAGATTTCTAATGGTTATATGATAGGATGAGCGAATAACCAAAAGGAATGAGGCTGTACTGTGGGAAGAGAAGTTAGAAGTCAAATTGAAGCTCAATTGCAACAGAGAATATTATTGATTGATGGTGGCATGGGCACCATGATTCAGAGCTATAAATTGGAAGAGCAAGATTATCGTGGAGATCGTTTTGCCCATTGGCCAAGCGATCTGAAAGGAAATAATGACCTTCTCGTCTTGACGCAGCCTCAGTTAATCAAAGAAATTCATAGTGCTTACTTGGAAGCAGGTGCTGATATCCTAGAGACGAATACCTTCAACGCGACGAGCATCGCAATGGCCGACTACGATATGCAAGCCATTAGCGATGAGATCAATTTCGCTGCTGCAAAACTTGCACGCGAAGCTGCTGACGAATGGACGGCGAAAACGCCTGAGAAACCTCGTTATGTAGCAGGAGTGCTAGGGCCAACAAACCGCACTTGCTCGCTCTCCCCTGACGTGAATGACCCTGGTTTTCGAAATATCAGCTTTGAGCAATTAGTTGAAGCTTACTCAGAATCAACACGTGCTTTAATTCGTGGCGGCAGCGACTTAATTTTGATTGAAACTATTTTCGATACTTTAAATGCTAAAGCCTGTGCCTTTGCGGTGGATTGTGTGTTTGAAGAGTTGGGTTACAAACTGCCCGTGATGATCTCAGGGACAATCACCGATGCCTCTGGTCGAACGCTTTCTGGGCAAACAACCGAAGCCTTTTATAATGCACTGCGACACGTTGAGCCTATCTCATTTGGTTTGAACTGTGCACTCGGTCCGGATGAATTGCGCCAATACGTTGAAGAGCTATCACGTATTTCCGAATGTTATGTCTCGGCTCATCCCAATGCGGGGTTGCCTAACGCATTCGGTGAGTATGATCTTGAAGCCGATGAGATGGCGAAGCACATCGGGGAATGGGCGCGAGCAGGATTCTTGAACCTTGTTGGTGGCTGTTGTGGAACCACTCCTGAGCACATTAGACAAATGGCAAAAGTGGTCGAAGGTGTGAAACCAAGAGCGTTACCCGATATTCCAGTGGCTTGTCGTCTATCCGGTCTAGAGCCGCTGACGATTACCAAAGAGAGCTTATTCATCAACGTAGGTGAGCGAACTAACGTCACTGGTTCTGCGCGTTTTAAGCGTTTAATCAAAGATGAGCAGTATGATGAGGCGCTGCATGTTGCTCGAGAGCAGGTCGAAAACGGTGCACAAATCATCGATATCAATATGGATGAAGGGATGTTGGATGCGCAAGCTTGCATGGTCCGCTTTCTCAATTTATGCGCTTCTGAGCCGGATATTTCCAAAGTACCAATCATGGTTGATTCTTCTAAGTGGGAGGTAATTGAAGCAGGTCTCAAATGCATTCAAGGCAAAGGGATTGTGAACTCGATTTCCCTCAAGGAGGGGAAAGAGAAGTTTGTTGAACAAGCTAAACTCATTCGCCGCTATGGTGCTGCTGTGATCGTGATGGCGTTTGATGAAGTAGGCCAAGCGGATACCCGTGAGCGAAAACTTGAAATTTGTACCAAAGCTTATCGAATTTTGGTTGATGAGGTTGGTTTCCCTGCTGAAGATATCATTTTTGATCCGAATATTTTCGCGGTTGCGACTGGTATTGATGAGCATAATAATTATGCTGTGGACTTTATCGAAGCCGTGGCTGATATCAAACGTAATTTACCCCATGCGATGATTTCCGGCGGGGTTTCCAACGTCTCTTTCTCTTTTCGCGGTAACAACTATGTGCGTGAAGCGATCCATGCTGTATTCCTTTATCACTGTTTTAAAAACGGCATGGACATGGGCATCGTCAATGCCGGTCAGCTTGAGATTTACGATAACGTGCCTGAGAAACTGCGTGAAGCAGTCGAAGATATCATTCTCAATCGCCGCAGCGATGGCACTGAACGCTTACTGGATATTGCGGCTGAATACGCGAACAAAGGTGTCGGTAAGGAAGAGGATGCCAGTGCGCTGGAATGGCGTTCATGGCCAGTCGCAAAACGTTTAGAGCATGCGTTAGTCAAAGGTATCACCGAGTATATTGTTGAAGATACGGAAGAAGCTCGTCAAAATGCCACTCGCCCATTGGATGTGATCGAAGGGCCTCTCATGGATGGAATGAACGTGGTCGGCGACCTCTTTGGCGAAGGGAAAATGTTCCTGCCGCAAGTAGTGAAATCGGCGCGCGTTATGAAGCAAGCCGTTGCGCATTTAGAGCCCTACATCAACGCGCTTAAGCAAGCAGGTTCTAATAATGGCAAAATCCTTCTTGCCACAGTTAAAGGGGATGTACACGACATCGGCAAAAATATCGTTGGCGTCGTTTTGCAGTGTAATAACTACGAAATCATTGACCTCGGCGTTATGGTGCCATGCGAGCAGATCCTCAAAGTCGCGAAAGAACAGAATGTCGACATCATTGGGTTATCCGGCCTCATCACTCCCTCTTTAGATGAAATGGTGCACGTCGCCAAAGAAATGGAGCGACAAGGGTTTAAATTACCGCTTTTGATTGGCGGAGCAACCACCTCTAAAGCACATACCGCAGTTAAAATTGAGCAAAATTATCACCAGCCTGTTGTGTACGTGAACAATGCTTCGCGAGCAGTAGGCGTTTGTTCTTCGCTTCTTTCTGATGAGTTACGTCCTGCTTTTGTTGAAAAATTAAACCTCGATTATGAACGCACGCGTGATCAACATCACCGTAAAACCCCCCGAACTAAGCCTGTCTCAGTAGAAGTGGCAAGGGCAAATAAAGCGGTTATCGATTGGGATAACTATACGCCGCCAGTTCCGGCTAAATTGGGCGTACATGTGTTTGATGATTTTGATGTGGCTACCCTTCGTCGTTACATCGACTGGACACCATTTTTCATGACATGGTCATTGATGGGTAAATATCCAACGATTTTTGAACACGAAGAGGTGGGAGAGGAAGCGCAAAGTTTATTCCATGATGCTAATGCATTGCTTGATAGAGTTGAGCGAGAAGGGCTACTCAAGGCTCGCGGTATTTGCGCTTTATTCCCGGCCGCGAGTGTGGGGGATGATATCGAAGTGTATCGCGATGAATCGCGCACCGAGGTTGCTCATGTTCTGCATCACTTACGCCAACAAACTGAAAAGCCCAAAGGTTATAACTACTGCTTGTCCGATTACATTGCACCAAAAGAGAGTGGTAAACGAGATTGGATCGGCGCATTTGCCGTGACAGGCGGAATTGGTGAGCGAGAATTAGCAGACCAATATAAAGCGCAAGGCGATGACTACAACGCCATCATGATCCAAGCGGTAGCTGATCGTCTTGCTGAGGCTTTTGCGGAATATTTGCATCAGCAAGTTCGTAAAGAAATTTGGGGCTATGCTGCTGACGAAGAGTTATCGAACGATGATTTGATCCGTGAGAAATACCAAGGTATACGCCCAGCGCCGGGCTATCCTGCGTGTCCTGAGCATACGGAAAAAGGCACCTTGTGGGAGATGTTGCAGGTTGAGCAAACCATCGATATGTCTTTAACCACCAGTTACGCTATGTGGCCGGGTGCTTCGGTGTCAGGTTGGTACTTCTCGCATCCTGACTCTCGTTATTTTGCAATTGCACAAATTCAGCAAGATCAGATGCAAGATTACGCGCAACGTAAAGGCTGGAATGCGCAAGAAGCGGAAAAATGGCTTGGGCCGAATTTAGATTAAGTAATAAAAAACAGGTTGGCTAAGCCAACCTGTTTTTTATTCAGCGTGTTACTACTCAATGTGGTTTTATCGTTCAAACAAATCTTGATGAAGTTTCTGAATTGCCGCTTTAGAAACCGACTCGTGTAATAAAAAGCAGAGGTTGTGCGGGCTGGCACCATAGCAAATCATACGCAAATTGAAATCTTCTAAGGTGCTAAAAACTTGTTTTGCATAGCCTTTGCTTTCACTCATGTTATTGCCGATCAGCGCAACTAAACACAGATTATGTTCGACTTCAACTTTACACAGCTCTTCTAATTCTAAGCGCACCGCTTGAGGCAGTTCAGGCGCTCCACCTGAGGTATCGGTTTTATCTAATGTTAATGAGACGCTGATTTCAGAGGTGGTGATCAGATCCACCGAAATTTTGTGTTTGGCTAAAATTTCAAACACCTTCGAAAGAAAGCCGTATGCGTGAAACATGCTAGCGCTGCGTAGTGTAACCATGGTTTGATTGCAGCGTAGGGTTAAGGCTCTAAATAGAGGTGAGCTTTCCACACGTTTACGGATCCAAGTGCCGCCTTTTTCAGGCTCTTTTGAGGAGCCGACAAACACAGGGATATCGTGGCGAAGCGCGGGCAGCAACGTCGATGGATGCAAAATCTTAGCGCCAAAGTTTGCCATCTCCGATGCTTCGCTAAAGCTTATTTCCGCAATCGGAGCGGCTTTAGGCGCAATGCGAGGGTCGGTCGTATAAATCCCCGGCACATCAGTCCAAATTTCTAAGCCAGAAGCTTGTACCGCTTCGGCGATCAAGGCCGCAGAATAATCACTGCCGCCTCGGCCCAATGTGGTTGTATTCCCTTGTTCATCAGCGCCGATGAAACCTTGAGTTACCACTACGTGTTGCAGGCAAAGTGGTGTTAACTTCTCTTGGGCTAATTGCTGGATCTGCTCTAATTGCGGTTCCGCCCGACCGTAGTGGTCATCAGTACGCAGCACTTCTCGAATATCAAAACGGATCGCATCCATGCCACGTTCACGCAGTAATTGCGTCAGAATGAAGGTCGACATTAACTCGCCACAAGCAACTAAGTGATCGGTCAGCTTTTTACTCGCTTGAAAAGAGGCCGCTTCTGCGACACTGGCCACCATATCTAAAATTGAGTGTACTTCTTTTTCAACTTGTAGCGGGTCGGCAAGTTTATCAATAATCGCATGATGAATATCAGCTAACTGTTTGATAATACTTAAGCGTTGATTGGCATCTTGTACGCCATTGGCTAATTCAACCAATAAATTCGTCACGCCAGAGCAGGCACTGCTCACGACTAATTTGGTCTCTGGATTATTTTCGATCACAGCGGCACAAAGGCTCATTGCTTCAAAGTTAGCAACGCTTGTTCCGCCAAATTTGGCGACATTGAATGCGCTCACGGCATTTCTCCCACGACTTCCTGAAATAAAAATAGTGTTGGTGTACCAACGTCCAATGTTTGAAGAGAGTTTTTCTAGAGCAAATAAAGAGGTGTTTTTATGATTGGTTTACCTCAGAAGCTCTTCATCAGGGTTGCTGATGACAGTTGAAGGGATTCAGCCCATTCAACCGATAAACCAAATCCACAACCTTGGTTTATCTCGGCACTGCTCCCCATTAATGTTTTGTATTGGAGTTGAGGCTCCACAAAACATCTGCCTGGGCAGTGCTCCTCTTCTGCTAGATAGCTCATTCATTGAACGTTTTTGAACTGTTAATGTCAATCGCTAATTAAGTCCAAATGTAAAATAAAATTAACCAGAGTGTGACACTGGTTTGACCTCTAGACTTCGGTCGAATTGTTGCTTCAGCGGATTTGTTTTACTCTGGGTATTCTATTCGCATTTGGCCACAAGCAAGGAGCAACTATGTCCATTACCAGTTTTAACCCACCTCAGCGAATTTTGATGGGGCCAGGCCCGTCAGATATTTACCCCCAAGTATTACAAGCGCTGAGCAGGCCGACCGTTGGCCACTTAGATCCGCTTTTTATCCAGATGATGGATGAGCTAAAGCAGCTGCTTAAATACGCTTTTCAAACGGAAAATGAGTTTACCATCGCGGTTTCCGCGCCGGGCAGCGCTGGTATGGAGGCGTGCTTTGTCAACCTGATTGAGCCGGGAGATAAGGTCATCGTGTGTCGCAATGGCGTTTTTGGCGAGCGTATGCGCGAGAATGTAGTGCGCTGTGGCGGAGAGGCGGTGCTGGTGGATGATGAGTGGGGAGCCCCCGTTTCGCTCGATAAAGTCGAGCAAGCCATACAGGCTAACCCTGATGCTAAAATTCTCGCGTTTGTCCATGCAGAAACGTCAACTGGTGCATTGAGTGATGCGCAAGCATTAGGTTTGCTGGCTAAGCAAAACAACATGCTGAGTATTGTAGATGCGGTGACATCCTTAGGCGGCGTGCCACTTTATGTGGATCAATGGAAGCTTGATGCCGTCTATTCTGGGAGCCAAAAGTGCTTATCGTGCCCTCCGGGTTTATCGCCACTGACTTTTTCAGCGCAAGCGATTGAAAAAATTCAATCTCGCACAACCCCCGTTCAAAGCTGGTTTTTAGATCAAAGCTTAGTGCTTGGTTATTGGAGCGGTGTAGGCAAACGCAGTTATCACCACACTGCGCCAGTTAACAGTTTGTACGCATTGCATGAAGCCTTGCTGGTGTTGAGAAACGAAGGTCTAGAGCAGGCGTGGGCACGTCATCGTGTGATGCATGACAAATTAAAGCTGGGCCTAGAAAAATTAGGATTTGAATTTGTCGTTGCTGAAGATTGCCGTTTACCGCAATTGAATGCGATCTATATTCCAACAGGGGTTGATGAGGCTAAAGTGCGAGCGCATTTACTCAATCAATACAACTTGGAGATCGGCGCAGGTCTTGGCACTTTAGCGGGTAAAGCGTGGCGTATTGGTTTAATGGGGTATGGGGCGCGCAGTGAAAACGTGGCCTTATGCTTGCGGGCGTTAGAAGAGTCATTAGCAAATTAGTAAAAAAACACATAAGGGAGCATTTGCTCCTTTTTTAGTGGTGCTGATGCTGAACGTTGTTCGTCTCAGCATCAATCATAAAATTCATTTTTATTGTTAGCTCTTCCCTAGCGTGAGTGGAATACTCGTGATTAATGTCTTAAGATAAATTCTTCCGTTAATGGTTTGATTACTCCTATGAATATAAGTGGCATTTTGTGTATTTATAATAAATATACGATGACAAAGTTTGTGGCCTAAATATTAGAACAGGTTTGGATGCTACTTTGTATTGTCATGGTATTGTAAAAAATGAACATTGTTCTATTGTTTTGGTTGACCATTATTTTATCTGCGTTAGGATAACCGCGCTGAGAAAGCATACTTATTATTAACTTTTTAGAGGTGCAATAGAAACCTATGGACTCGTCGAGTAGTCGATTATCCAAGTGTGGTATTTTCTGGTTAGTAGAAAAGCCTACGTTTTGTTGCCAACTTTTCATTTAAAGCCTCGCTTTTGCTAAGTTGGTATTCATACTAACGAAGCTCCTTTTCTTGTTCTCTCCTGTCAATATCACACTCTTTTTATAGAGTATCGTGTTTGTTTAAGTCGATCATATGATTTATTCAATACAGCGTTTCTACTGGCTAGAGCGTGAATGCTTTTGAATTTCTTGCGTGTCATCTGTACACCGCTAGAATTTTCGCAAGTATACGGCTTCTCTATTTGACTGACTTTATCTTCTCCTAACTTGCTTGTTCAAGGCGGGGAATGCTTGAGCTTGATGGTATAAGCTTATTGCAGTTCAGTTACGTGGATTTTCTGCATAATTTGGTTTCTTTGCCTTGATAGTTTCAAGGAGATACAAAGATGGTTATGTACAATACATCATTAGCTATGGGCAACCGGCTACCTGCTGCTCACTCTATTCAAACCGAAATGGATAACAACTTTATTTGTGTAGGCGCATCGCTATCTGTAGAAGCGGTGATTGCGATTCTACGCTCATCGTCCTTAACCGATAAGCGCTTGAACCTTATCTTTATCTCTGGTGATGCAGGTGAATACTTAGGATTTGTTTATTTAAGCAAGGTGGTGGTATCACAGATGAATATCATCATGAAAGATATTATGCACAAAAGCGATATTGCCATATCGGCCTTAATGGATAAGGTTCAAGCTAGAAAGTTATTATTAGACAGTCATTTGCCTATGATTCCTATCATCGATAGTCGGAATCGAGTGATTGGCGCCTATTCTATATAATAAATATTAACAAACTTTAAAATAAGTCGCTCAACTTCACTAAATTAAATTTTAGTGAGATTCGAACAGTGTGCTTAAAATTTAAGTTATTCATTGAATACATTGATTATAAAAATAAGCTTTAAAATTATTATGTTTATTTTTAAAGTTAAATATCGGCTGAGATATGATAATGAAATTACAAAAAATAGCGTTAGAACTCGCTGCGATTAATTTTAATCGTGACCCATTAAACTTAAATCAATTAATGGAACAGTATCCCATCGCTGATATTGCTCAAGTCTTCGCTGAGCAGCTGGCTAATCAGACCCTGAGCGAAGAGGATGTCTTTGAGCTGGTGCAATTGATGCCAATCGCTCGTCAAGCGGCGCTATTGGGGTATTTTTCTGAGCCTATCAGAGAAAAAGTGGTGGAGAGAATGCCGCTCGAAGCGCTTGCGAAAGTGCTTCAAGTCATGCCCCATGATGAAAGGGCTGACTTATATGCTCACTTGGATGAGACGCGCCAACCGCCGCTACTTGCTCTACTGGATCAACAAGAGCGTCAAGATGTACAGCAGCTCGCAGCCTACCCTCAAGGCTCGGTCGGCTCTATCATGACGACAGATTATGCGACGTTAAACGCCGATGATGATGTGCCGCAGGCGATTGCGCGTTTACGTGAAATGGCCAACGAGAGGGAAACCATCTATCAAGCGTATGTGATTGATAAACAGAATCGCTTACTTGGTACACTTTCGCTTAAGGATTTAGTGCTGGCACAACCGACCTCGCTTGTCTCTGACATCATGACCAAAGAGACAGTGTTTGTTCGAGCTGATGAAGATCAAGAGTGTGCAGCGCAAGCCATCAGTAAATACGATTTACTTGCGGTGCCTGTTTTTGATGAGCAATTCCGTTTGGTCGGTATAGTGACTTATGACGATGCGATGGACGTGGCCGAGCAGCAAGCGGATATGGATTTTCATAAAGTCGCTGCGGTTGGTTTTACCGGTAACCTTAAAGAAGCCAGCGTATGGCTAATGTACAAGAAACGTGTGTTTTGGCTGGTGTTGTTAGTCTTTGGTAATCTTTTTTCTGGTGCCGGAATTGCGTACTTTGAGGAGACGATTCAAACCTATGTCGCCTTGGTCTTCTTCTTACCACTGTTGATTGATAGCGGCGGTAATGCAGGATCCCAGTCAGCAACGTTGATGGTTCGAGCCTTAGCCACTGGTGAAGTGGTGATGAAAGATTGGCTATCCATGTTGGTGCGAGAGTTAGGGATTGCGGCGTTATTAGGGGCAACAATGGCCATTGCTGTTTCTTTATTGGGTTTTTGGCGAGGCGGCAGTGATATCGCTTTTGTCGTTGCGGTAACGATGCAAATTGTGGTGATTATTGGTTGTATTGTTGGAATGCTCCTTCCGTTCATTCTGAATAAGTTTAAGCTCGATCCTGCGTCAGCCAGTGCTCCGTTGATCACGACCATTGCTGATTCTATCGGGGTGATCATCTATTTCAGCGTTGCTACCATGGTGTTGGATTTTCCACCAGTGACGTAAGCCACCCATCCTGCAGTGAGATCTACTGGTTGGAGTGTGAAATAAGCCCAACGGTCAAAAGCTTTCTCTATTTTTGGGAAAGCTTTTTTTATGAATAAGGCTCATATGATCGATTTAATCGGCAGACGAACGATCAGCCGAACTGGTTGGCGGGCTATACTGCACCTCACTGAAATCCATATTGGGGAACAAAAATGCGGCTTCGGAGCGAATTTGCTCGGCGCGGCTTTCGTCACCAATACCTTGGTAAGCCAAGATCAGATTATTGTAAAAAGCAGGACGCGGTTTATGTTTTATGATGGCCAATGACCAGTCGATGTATGGCGTAATCAATTTAGGATCTTGATTATACAGGCCAATGTTGAGGTAAGTGCTGTAGACATCCCAATCAAAACGGTCTTTCCAAACCACAGGGTTCGTCACCTTTTGTAGGATATCCGGGTTCTTGGGTTGAGATTTCTCAAATTGGGTAAGCACGTAATTACTGTGCAGTGCGCTGAGCATATAAAAGCCAGTCAAAATCGGCACTACTAAAGTCAATACTCGAAACAGGGATTTACTGATAAGGCCAAAAGGGGCCGAACGGTATTTAGCCACGCGTTGATCAACCCAAAAAAGCAGAATAATGAAGGTTATCCAATGAATGGCAGAATGGTAAAATGGGTATTCGAGTTGGCTGTGCAACACGATAGGGATGAAAAGGGCGAACATCGCAAGCCTGGTCCCTTTCTTGGCCGAATACATCCGCATGAGCACGAAAAGCATGGCCAGTGTGATCCCTAGCACAGGTAACAAACCGCCTTCAACCGCCCAGAATAGTAATTCATTATGAGGATGATCCATCGACGCCAACCCCGGTTGGTAGCTAGGGTTTAATTGGTGTTGCCTTGCGGTATAAAGCAAATATTCAGATTCAAACTTGCCATAGCCATAACCCGTGAAGGGTTTTTCTATGACCATATCGATGGTTTGAGGAAAGGTATAACGGCGAGGGCTCTCTAAATCAGCCTTATTCTCTAGAAAATCGCCCGTGCCTTGGGAATAGACAGCGACAAACCCTAAAGCAATACCCAATAGCGTCGCAGCGCTCCATCCCCAAAATCGTTTAGGCGTCGAAAATTTAAATAGGTAAGGCAGAACAAAAAGCGTGCCGAGTACTGCGCCAATCCAGCCAGTGCGCGAGGCTAATATCACCAGCAACGGTGTAGTGAGCAGTGGAGTGACATAAAGTAGACTCACTTCGCTAACATGCTGATTGTACTTTTTCGGTTGACGAGCCAGTAAATAGCCGGACATAACCAGCCCTGTCGCGAGAAAGCTCGCCATCACATTCGGTTGCTGAAAAATGCCGTAAGGGCGGTTGATGAGGGTGTTATAGCCAAAAATATTATCGGGTGAAAGCAAAAAGTATTGGTACAGACCAAATAGAGTTTCAATCAATACCGCGAGTACGATAAACCAGAGTAATCGCTGCTTATGTTTGTTACTAAAACGAAATTGTTGCAGTAATACAAAAAAAAGCAGCCCAGTCCATAGTCCTAACATTCGACTCAGCGACGACTCAATTTGAGCATTCGTATAAAGCAGCGGAATCGTCATGATGGTACAACTGATGAAAAGACCGATGGTCAGTTTGGAATAGCGTAACCTACGGTTAGATGCGAGTTGATACAGACCTAATGAGAGCGTAAAACTAAGGGCAAGCCAAGTGGTTGGATTAAAAGATAAAGCCAGACCTGAGCCACCAGGGTTGGGCATAAAAAAATGCATTGCCAGTAAATAGAGAATGCCAATCGAAAGCAAAAAGGGTTTGTTTAACGGGATGGCGGGTGTTTGTGCTTCAAGTTGTGTACCGCTTAGGTGCAATGTTGCCATAGGTCTCGCGTTCCAATTAAAAGAAACCAGCAACTACTTGCTGGTTTCTTTACTTTACCGTTTTTTTCTATTTCAACATAGGCTTAAGAAAGCGTGCTGTGTGTGAACCTTCGATCTGCGCCACATCTTCGGGCGTTCCTTGAGCAATAATTTCGCCGCCGCCTTGTCCACCTTCTGGCCCTAAGTCGATCACCCAGTCTGCGGTTTTAATCACATCTAAGTTGTGTTCAATCACCACCACGGTATTGCCGTGGTCGCGTAGGCGATGCAGTACGGTCAAGAGCTGTTGGATATCATGGAAGTGTAAGCCTGTCGTTGGCTCATCCAAAATGTACAAGGTTTTTCCTGTATCGCGTTTTGATAGTTCACGAGCCAGTTTGACGCGTTGAGCTTCGCCCCCTGACAATGTCGTCGCCGCTTGTCCGAGGCGTATGTAGGATAAACCCACGTCAATCAAAGTTTTGAGTTTGCGAGCGATCATCGGTACGGGCTCAAAAAAAGCGTAAGCATCTTCGACGGTCATCTCCAACACTTCATCAATCGCTTTGCCTTTGTAGCGGACTTCCAATGTTTCACGATTATAGCGTTTGCCCTTACACACATCGCATGGCACGTAAACATCGGGTAAAAAGTGCATTTCAACCTTAATCACACCATCACCTTGGCATGCTTCGCAGCGTCCACCGCGTACGTTAAAGCTAAAACGACCTGGTTTATAGCCTCGAGAGCGAGACTCTTGAGTGCCTGAGAATAGCTCACGGATCGGTGTGAAAATGCCCGTATAGGTGGCCGGGTTTGAGCGGGGAGTTCGGCCTATCGGGCTTTGGTCAATGTCGATGACCTTATCAAAATGCTCTAACCCTTTGATTTTTTGATATGGAGCAGGCGTTACTGTGGTGGCTCCATTTAAGGCCGTATGAGCAATTTTAAAAAAGGTATCATTAATTAAGGTTGATTTACCGGAGCCTGAAACTCCGGTTACGCAGCTAAATAAGCCAACAGGAATTGATAAATCAACCGTCTTGAGGTTGTTACCCGACGCGCCGATAAGCTCTACCGTTTTCTTGGGATCTCTCGGGGTACGCACGGTAGGAATCGCAATTTTTTTCGCGCCGCTCAGGTACTGTCCTGTGAGCGAATTAGGGTTGGAAATTATGTCATTCACATTCCCTTCTGCGACGACTTGTCCACCATGCACACCAGCGCCAGGGCCAATATCAATTACATGATCGGCCATACGAATCGCGTCTTCGTCATGCTCTACAACTAATACCGTGTTGCCTAGATCGCGCAAATGCGTGAGCGTTTTTAATAGCCGTTCGTTATCACGCTGGTGGAGCCCAATAGATGGCTCATCTAAGACGTACATTACCCCAACGAGTCCAGCGCCAATTTGGCTCGCTAAGCGAATCCGTTGTGCTTCGCCTCCTGACAGGGTTTCAGCACTCCGAGAAAGGTTGAGATAATTCAACCCAACGTTGACGAGGAAATGCAAACGGTCATTGATCTCTTTCATTACTTTTTCAGCAATTTGTGCTCGTTGGCCTTCTAAATCAAGAGATTGGAAAAATTGCAAGGCATCGGCAATGCTCAGTTCCACCACTTCCGGGAGTGCGGTGTCATTGATAAATACGTTGCGAGCTTCGATGCGTAAACGGGTGCCATTACAACTGGTACAAGGCTTAGTCGAGATGTATTTCACCAAATCTTCACGGACAGAGTTAGATTCTGTATCGCGATAACGCCGTTCAAGTGTATTGAGAATGCCTTCAAACGGATGGCGTTTAACCCGAATATCACCACGATCGTTAATGTAGTTAAACTCAATCTCAGTTTTCCCCGAGCCTTTCAAGATGATTTCCTGAACCTTTTTGGGCAGTTTGTTAAATGGGGTATGCAAATCAAAATCATAATGCGCAGCGAGTGACGTGAGCATCTGGAAGTAGTAGTAATTTTTCTGATCCCAGCCACGAATCGCTCCTTGCGCGAGGCTGAGTTGGCTATCTTGGATAACGCGTTCAGGGTCAAAATATTGTTGTACGCCTAAACCATCACAGGTGTGGCATGCGCCCGCTGGGTTATTAAATGAAAACAGCCGAGGCTCTAACTCCTGCATACTGTAGCCACAGTGTGGACAAGCAAAATTGGCTGAGAATACAATCTGTTCGCCTTCACCATCCATATCAGTAACCACAGCAATACCGCCTGACAACTCGAGCGCTGTCTCAAAGGATTCGGCTAGGCGCTGCTGTAGGTCAGGACGAACTTTAAAGCGATCAACCACCACTTCAATGGTGTGCTTTTTGTGCAGCTCAAGGGTTGGTGGATCAGTCAGATCGCACGTTTCACCATCAATGCGGGCACGGATAAAACCTTGCGCGGCTAAGTTTTCCAGCGTTTTAACGTGTTCACCTTTGCGCTCTTTCACAATCGGTGCAAGCAGCATCAGTTTTGAGCCTTCAGCTAATTCCAACACCTTATCAACCATTTGGCTGATGGTTTGAGCGCGAAGTGGAACTTTGTGCTCAGGGCAGCGCGGCTCACCGACTCGCGCATAAAGCAGACGCAAGTAGTCATAAACTTCGGTAATGGTGCCAACCGTAGAACGAGGGTTATGCGAGGTTGATTTTTGTTCAATAGAGATAGCCGGTGAAAGACCTTCAATATGGTCAACATCCGGTTTTTCCATCAAAGATAAAAATTGGCGTGCATAGGCAGACAGCGATTCAACATAGCGGCGTTGGCCCTCTGCGTAGAGTGTATCAAAGGCGAGAGACGACTTCCCTGAGCCTGATAGCCCTGTAATCACCGTTAATTTATCGCGTGGAATGGTCAGGTTGATATTTTTCAGGTTGTGGGTTCGAGCGCCCCTAACTTCAATTTTGTCCATCATCTAGGCTCTATGTAACACAAGTTAAGCAAGTATTGCATAGTGTGAGTTTTGTGCAAATAGATACTGGATAAAAAAACAGTAAATAAAAACCACGGAACTTGCCGTGGTTTTATTGGGGAGGTGCTAGGTTACTAACGCATTCGGTTACTTAAGCTTTATGAGTCGAATGTTTATCCAACGCGACTTTTTGTTCGTTCTTTTTGTACATGTTTTCAAAGCAGTAGTTAGTGGCTTCGATATAGCCTTCTACGCTACCACAGTCAAAGCGTTGGCCTTTGAATTTATACGCCAATACACAGCCTGATTGCGCTTGTTTGAGTAGCGCGTCGGTAATTTGAATTTCGCCACCTTTACCCGGCTCTGTTTGCTCAATCAGATCAAAAATATCTGGGGTTAAAATGTAGCGACCAATGATGGCTAAATTGCTTGGTGCGGTGCCTGGTTCTGGTTTTTCAACCATGTCATCCACTCGGAACAGATCGTCTTTGATCATTTCACCGGAAATAACACCGTATTTATGTGTTTCATTTTCAGGCACTTCTTGAACGGCAACAATTGAGCAGCGGAACTGTTTATACAGAGCGACCATTTGTGCCAAAACCCCTTTTTCTTGATTGACACATAAGTCATCGGCCAGCACCACCGCAAAAGGTTCATCGCCGACTAACTCTCGACCCGTTAAAATCGCATGGCCTAAACCTTTCATTTCACGTTGGCGAATGTAGGTGAAGTTGGCGGTATCAATGATTTCACGAATATCAACCAGTAGCTCTTCTTTGTTGGTACCACTAATTTGATGCTCTAGCTCATAGTTTTTATCGAAGTGATCCATGATCGAGTGTTTTCCACGCCCAGTCACAATACACATCCCGGTCATTCCAGCTTGAATCGCCTCTTCAACACCATATTCGATCAAGGGTTTATTGACGACTGGCATCATCTCTTTAGGCATTGATTTGGTCGCTGGAAGAAAACGTGTACCGTAGCCAGCGGCTGGGAATAGGCATTTTTTGATCATGCTATAACCTTATTTTTATTTGAATTGTTAATTGATGGCGCAACCTTATCATGCTTTATGAAACGCTATCACCACTAAAGCGGTGAACTCAGTTAAATTCTGCGTGAAAGCACATAATTAAGACAGAATATTTTGATTGGCCCACGCAATCGCTTGGACCCTATTTTTGACCGATAGCTTTTTGAATATTTGGTAGAGATGTGATTTGACCGTGAATTCACTGATGAATAAATCTTCCGACATTTGGTTATTCGATGCGCCAGTTTGTAAGCAGCGGAGGATCTGTATTTCGCGGGCGGTTAAGTCTGTAATCACTTGAGCAGTATGGGACTCAAACGCGTAGCGATAGTAGTGCAGTAACTGACTTACAGCGTGTCTGGGTAGCCAATTTTGTCCATTAATGATTTCGCCAAGCCCGAATGCAATTTTATCTAAGGTGTCATTTTTATAAAATAGCCCTTTTAAATGGCCAAAGGTTAATAAGTCATTCGTGGTTAATCTTTGCAACACATTGATGAGGATCGTTTCATGATGCTGACTGTTTAATGGGCAGTTTCCCAAGCGTCGTTGCAACTGCGCATAATCGGCATGGTCAATCATCAATATTTTGTGTTTATCTGAACAATACGCTTGGCGCAGGGTTTCGGGCTCAATTTTCGGAATGGGCAGTCCAAGCCGATCGGTTAAATGGTCAATATAAGGGTGTTCTTGCTCTTTATCTAAGCAAAGAAAGTAAATGGTGCGGGTATAGTTTGCTTTTCTCATGGTCACTTCCTTTTGACGAGAATGTTAGACAACGGCCTAGAAAATGACGGAAATTAGGTTATAAAGCCAACGAGATAAATAAAATTGCGCTTAGTTTCATATAGTAAGGTAACTGAGTGTTTTGTCATTCTTAAATTAGAGGTAGTGCTTCTAAAAAATAGGAAATTGAGCAAGATTGTGAGATGAATTTTGACAACTATTTCTGTGAAGATTTGTGCCTCGCATAAAGCGTGGTATCCTAGTCAGCTATTTAAAGAACACTCATGATGGAAGACGGAGCAAAACATGGCAAGCCGTGGAGTAAATAAAGTTATTTTAGTGGGTAACCTAGGTAACGACCCAGAAATTCGTTATATGCCTGGTGGCGCTGCTGTGGCAAATATCACCATTGCAACGTCAGATTCATGGCGTGATAAAGCAACTGGCGAGCAACGCGAAAAAACCGAATGGCACCGTGTTGCGCTGTTTGGCAAATTAGCCGAAGTGGCTGGTGAATACTTACGTAAAGGTTCACAAGTGTACATTGAAGGTCAGCTACAAACTCGTAAGTGGCAAGATCAAAGCGGGCAAGATCGTTATACCACAGAAGTTGTCGTACAAGGTTTTAATGGTGTGATGCAAATGTTGGGTGGCCGTGCTCAAGGTGGTGCTCCAGCGCAAGGTGGAATGC
Organism: Vibrio sp. 1151_11; assembly: GCF_029478525.1. NCBI lineage: Bacteria > Pseudomonadati > Pseudomonadota > Gammaproteobacteria > Vibrionales > Vibrionaceae > Vibrio > Vibrio sp. 1151_11. Next base: position 18,790 of record NZ_SHMN01000024.1, read on the forward strand.
CACAACAACAGCAACAAGGTGGCGGATGGGGGCAACCTCAGCAGCCTGCGATGCAAAAGCAACCACAGCAACAGCAGTCAGCTCCTCAACAGGCTCAACCTCAGTATAATGAACCACCAATGGATTTTGATGACGACATCCCATTCTAAACGTTCGAATGTCGAAAAAAGCCGCGAAAACCGCGGCTTTTTTATATAGTTATCACTATTAGCATTTTCTTGTTTGTCAGCACAGCTTAGTGATCGACAAAGTTTACGTTGAAAAGGAATTCAGCATTCATGCGGTATACACCAACACTGAAACTGAGTACTCGGTTAGTGGCTTTTGTTACGCTCATCGTAACCAGTGCAATGTTCATTTTGTTTATTGGTGGAACTTTGTCTTTTCAACGGCTTGGACAAGAATATCTCAATCACTACCTAGCAGGAATTGTGGAGGTAGTCGATAAAGAAATAGAAGATCCTGATGCCGCTTATTCATTGCAACGTTGGATGCCCAAAATGTTGCAAGCCAGTAGCATTGTTGAAATGCAGCTCTCTTCACCAGCTGGCGTTATTTACCGTTTTAAAGATACCTCGTCCAAAGTCGACCCTGCCCGTTTGTACCATATTGATATTATCCTTGAACGTAATCCAGGCTACAGCATAAGCTTTAAAGCCGTTCCGCCCTATCTCAGTTATAGCTACTCATTGGGTGCCATGTGGTCTATTACGTTGGCAGTTGGTCTCATCGTGTTTTGTTTGATTCGTGGGGTAAAGTGGCTTAAAGAGCAATTGCTTGGATCTGAATTGTTGGAGGAGCGAGGGCGAATGATTCTCGCCGGCCGTGTGGAGCAGTACGCCAAAGGTGATCACCGCGAGTGGCCTTATACGGCGAGTGAGGCGCTTGATGCCCTGATTGATGAGCTGCAAGATGCTCGTCAAGAGCGTAGCCGCTTTGATACTTTTATCCGGACCCAAACCTTCTTAGATAAGTTGACGGGTACGGCCAACCGTGTCCTTTTTGATAGCAAATTGGAATCAGCCTTGTTAGAGAATGGCGCGCGTGGTGGCGTTTTGTTAGTGCGTATCGATGATTGGGATTCTCTGTGCGAAGAAAATGATAAAAAAGCAGCGGATGATCTCGTTGTGGAAGTCGGGGAGAACATCTCCAACGTCATACAGCGTTACCCGGATGTTATTTTATCTCGTTATTACGATGCCGATTTTGCCATTTTTGTGCCGCATCAAGGGCTGAAAGAAGTCGCTTCTATTGCTACACAATGTTTGAAGCTTTTAGCGCGCATATCGCCTCCTGAGCCGCTCGATAAAGAAAACTGGTGCCATATAGGTATCAGTATGTACAGCGAAGGCGAGCGGCGTGGTCGAGTGTTGGATGAGGCAGAAACGGCCTTAAAAAGTGCTCAGTTACAGCGAGTGAATACGTGGAGCCGCTTTAAAAAGAGTACTTTTTTCCAAGAGGAACGGGGTAGTGTGCGTTGGCGAACTTTGTTTGATCAGGTGCTGACGCCTGAGAAAATAATTTTATTCCGTCAACCTTGCTATTTGCTTGAAAAGACGAATGATTTAGTATGGCTGCACGATGAGTTGTTTGCGCGTATTGATGATCCAGAACAAGGTATTATAAAAACCTCTCGCTTCCATTCAGCCTTAGAAACTGTAGGTTATGAAATGGTGATGGATCGAGCCGTATTGCTGCAGGTGGTTCGTTTACTCAAACGCTCTGAAGTTAAGGTTAATGTGTCAGTGAACTTGCATGTCGTCCCATTCGCCGATAAGTCGTATTTTAAGTGGTTCCGGCATGAATTGTTGCAACTTACCTCGAGTAGCCGATCGCAGCTCTCCTTTGAGTTTCCTGAAGGTCGGTTAGTACAGCATCTCGATTATATGCGCCCCGTTATTAAGATGATCTCCGGCCTCGGTGCTAAGGTAATCGTAGGGCAGGCTGGCAGAACGATTGTCAGCACTCACTACATAAAAGATCTTAAGATTGATTTCCTTAAGTTACACCGCAGTTTGATGAAGAAAATAGACCAACGGCATGAAAATCAGCTGTTTGTTCGTAGCATGATCGGTGCTTGTGGCGGTACTCAGACTCAAGTTATTGCGGTCGGTGTCGAAACAGAACAAGAGTGGCAAACGCTAAAAAACCTAGGCATTCATGGTGGGCAAGGCCGACTGTTTGAAGAAGAACAGCCTTTGTTACCTGAGAAAATAATTAGCCCTAGCGTGACCTTAGGGCGAAGAAATCGTTGGCGTAAAAAATAAAAGCGAACCTATATGAATCTTCAGTCACTGATTGATAAATTAAAACCATCTAAAGCGACGTTGCGGCAATTGTTCGTTGTCGTAAGACCTGATGCTCTCTATTTCTCGGCTTTGGATGATGCGACTTTGCCGACAGAAATCCCGCTTGATGGTGCAACGTGGCAACAGGTACTCTTTCACGCACTCAAACCGCTCAACATCAAGGGTACGGTAATTAACCTTGTCCTCCACGCTCATTTTTATCAAACTTATCAAATAGAAAAACCGCAGTTACCCAAAGAAGAGTGGTCAGTCGCCCTGCCATTTTTATTGAAAGATCTGGTGACAGAGAAAGTCACTGACATCATCGCTGATGCTTTTCCGTTACCCGCAGATAATAAAATTCAAGCCTACGTGGTCTCAAAACGCACGGTATTGGAAGTGGCGTCGCAACTGAGTGCGATGGGTTTAGAGTTAGGCAAAGTCATTCCCGAAGATGAAGTGTGGGCGAGAAGTGCCGGTGATCTTGAGCATTTTTTGCTGCTACAGCGCAGTAAAAACAGCAGTTTTAAGTTTGACGCATTTGTGGACCAAAAATGCTGTTTTCAACGCACAATGAGAGGTGTTGTCTCTCCCATTACTGGTGTCGCCAGCTCGGTTTTACAGCTCGATGGCTTAGCGTTAGAACTGCAACGTTCGATCGATTACCTTTCCTCGCAGCTTAAAGGGGCCTCATTACATCAGCTAAAAGTGCTGTGTGATGAAGAAGCGCAGCAAGAGTTGGTCGATGCATTAAATGAACGCCTAAATGTCAAAGTTTCCCTGCTTGATGAGCGGTTACCGAGTTCGGCTCATCTGCTGGTGGAGCAAGTGACTCGCATTGACGATTCAATGCTCAACTTATACCCGGCGCATCTTAAGCCGAAGAAAGAGTATTTTTCACTCTCCATGGTCTGCGCGATTTGGGGCATTGTCGCTTTAGTGATGCTATTGGCCTATGCCAGTTATCAATGGCAAAATAGTCAATTGAAACAGCAGCTACAAGCTAAACAAGCGCAAAATAAAGTCCTTGCTGCTGAATTAGAAACGACCAAACAGAAAGTTGATAAGCATAAGCCATCGGTTGAAAAAATGGCGGCGATTGAGCGTTTGAAGCAGCAAATTAAGGGCAAACAAGCCACATTGGATTCGATTAATGAGTTTGATCAATCACAACAGGTCGGTTACTCAGGAGTCATGCGTTCGCTAGCCACACTCAGCCGTGATGATATTTCATTAACGACCATTACCATCCATCATGAGCAGCTCGATTTGCAAGGCTTGGCTAGAGAGGCGAAAGATATTCCAAACTGGTTAAGTCAGTTTAAAAGCGAACTGAACCTAGTGGGACGTGGTTTTGAAAAGTTAAAAATTGCGCGCAATGAGCAAGGCATTCTCATCTTTGAGCTTAAAACTAAAGCGGAGGATAGCCAATGAATTGGCAGAGCATCAGCAACAAATTCTTAGCCATCAGTTCGCGTGAAAAAATGTTGATCGCCCTGTGTGGCTTAGTGGTGATTACACTGCTCTTGTTTAGCTTGTTACTTGAACCCGCGATGAAATCGGTGGCGGCTAATCGGTTACAGCTTCAGTCTGTTGAGCAGATGAACCAGCGAATGCAAGGTGAAATTCTGTTATTGACTGCTAAGCTTAATAAAGATCCGAATCAAGAGATCAATCTAGAATTCAAACAGTTAATGGCGCAGAGCCAAACTCTCTCGCTTGAGTTGGCAGCATTGGTTGATTCACTGATTACATCCGCGAAGATGGCGCAATTGCTTGAAAGTGTTTTGGCAACCAGCCCAGAGTTGACGTTGGTCTCCATGGAGTCATTAGCAGCAGAGCCGATTGCAAATAACAACCAATCATCTGAATATTCAGGCTATTATGTTCATCCTGTGAGATTGGAGTTCACCGGTAATTACTTCGCGATATTGAATTATTTGACCAATTTAGAAAGTTTACCGATGAAGTATTATTGGCGTCATTTCCAATACAAGGTAGAAAATTACCCCCAAGCCAGAGTCATTATGGAAGTGTACACATTAGGCATTAGACAGGAGTTTATTGGTGGTTAGATCCGTTTTTTCACTGCTGTTGATGTGTGTTGTATGCAGTAGTTGGGCAGCGCAAGATCCTACCGCGCCATTAGGTTGGGCGAGTGAGAGCGCATCACCTGTCAATAAGATAGAGAGTTACCCGCTACCTAGGTTGCAAAGTATTGTATGCCAACAAACCATACCTTGTGTGGCAGTGCTTAACGATCAAGTGGTTGGCATCGGAGAGTCGCTATTTGGCTACACAGTAGAAGCCATTGAGCCACAGCAAGTGACCCTTTCTCGCAGAGGAAAGATGTGGGATTTAAGCCTCTTTTCTCTGGACATCAAGCAGTAAGGTATAGAAATCGTATGCGTAAAATCGTATTAGGCGTAGTCATCGTATCCTTAATGGGCTGTTCTATGGGACATCGCGATCCAGTTGAGATGAAACAGTCTTTGAATCAGGCGATTAATGAAGCCAACAGCCGAAATCTAGCCGTTCTACCGGCCTCCGTAGAAGCTGACTTGATGCCTGACATTGAGGGAATCACAGCGCGCAGTCAAGAAACGGTTAAACGCTTTCGTATCCAAGCTGATAATGTGGATGCAAGGGTATTTTTTGCCAGTTTAGTGAAAGGAACTGAGTTTAGTGCCGCCATCCACCCTGAAGTTACTGGAAGTGTAACGGTAAATCTAACCGACGTGACTTTGGATGATGTATTGGCCGTCGTTCGTGACATGTATGGCTATGAAATTATTAAAAAGGGTAAAGTGATTCAGGTTTACCCATCAGGTCTGCGTACTGTGACTATCCCGGTCGATTATTTACAACTTAAACGTACGGGCCGTTCTTTAACTTCCATCACCACCGGTACGATCACTAATACGGATACCGGTTCTAGTTCCTCGAGTAGTTCTAGCTCAAATTCCAGTTCTAATTCCAATTCGAGTAACTCATCCAGTAATTCGAAAGGTGGAACGGAAATTGAAACCACCAGTGAAAGCGATTTCTGGCCGCAGCTTGAAAAAGCCGTTGCACAGCTGATTGGCTCGGGCAAAGGTCAAGGCGTTGTTGTCACGCCACAAGCGAGCGTAATCACTGTTCGAGCCTACCCAGATGAAATACGTGAAGTGCGAGAGTTTTTAGGCATTTCTCAGCAACGTCTGCAGCGACAAGTGATCCTTGAAGCAAAAATTTTAGAAGTCACCTTGAGCGATGGTTACCAGCAAGGGATCAATTGGTCAAATATGTCCTTTGGCAATGGTGATGTTGTGATTAATAAGGTCGGTAGTGCGGCCTCGTTACTGCCGGGGATGGATGCGATTGGCACTCTGCTGCAAGGCCAAACCAATGTCACCATTTCAGATGGCAGCTTTAAAGCAGTGCTTAACTTCATGGGAACTCAAGGGGATTTGAATGTCCTGTCTAGCCCTAGAGTTACCGCGGCTAACAACCAAAAAGCGGTGATCAAAGTCGGCACTGATGAATATTATGTCACCGATGTGACAGGTGTAGTCGGAAATGGCGAGAACTCCAATGTCGCACCAGATGTTCAACTCACGCCATTTTTCTCGGGTATCTCTCTTGATGTGACGCCACAAATTGATGATCAAGGTAATGTGCTCTTGCACGTTCACCCTGCTGTGATTGAAGTGGCAGAGCAGAACAAACAGATTGATTACGGGAATACTAAGATCATTTTACCATTAGCGCGTAGTACGATCCGCGAATCAGACTCGGTGATCCGCGCGCAAGATGGTGACGTGGTGGTGATTGGTGGATTAATGAAATCCAACACCTCCAATCAAGTATCTAAAGTCCCTTTTTTGGGGGATTTACCCGGTTTAGGGTATCTGTTTCGTAACACCTCTGAGCTGACTGAGAAAACCGAATTGGTGATTTTGCTTAAACCAACGGTTGTGGGTGTTAATACGTGGCAAAAAGAGCTCGAACGCTCGCGTGAACTACTACAGGAGTGGTTCCCAGACGAAGAATAAACATCATGTATCTTGAGCACTTTGGTTTTGAGCAACTGCCTTTTCATCTCACGCCTAATACATCACTGTTTTTAGGCTTAGCGCCACATTACGAGGCGATTCAGACAGTGAGTGCTGCCATTGATTTAGGCGAAGGGGTGATCAAGATAACCGGAGAAGTCGGAACCGGAAAAACCATGGTGTGTCGTATGTTGATCAATTATTTACATGATCATATTGCACTGATTTATTTACCCAACCCAGCGCTTAATGGTCGAGAACTTCGCCAAGCTGTCGCCAGCGAACTAGGCCTTAGTAAGCAAGATGATACGGGTATTGTTGATCGTATTCAGCAACAATTGATTGTGCTAAAGCAGCAGGGGAAACGAGTAGTCGCGATTGTTGATGAAGCACAAGCGTTACCAGACGATGCATTAGAAGTGCTGCGTTTATTCGGCAATTTAGAAACAGAATACACAAAGTTGTTGCAACTGGTGTTGATCGGCCAACCAGAGCTCGATGAGCGTTTAGCGCAGCACCATCTGCGCCAATTTCGCCAACGAATTACTTTTAGCGCTTATCTGCGGCCTCTCTCTTTAGATGAAACAGTCGCTTATATCGAGAGCCGCTTGAGCAAAGCCGGAGGCGATGCGCAACTGTTTAATCTTGAACAGAAAAAAGCGTTGTGGCGAGCCAGTTATGGCACCCCTCGTTTGATTAACCAAGTGTGTCACAAAGCTCTGTTGCTGGCTTTTACGCAAAACGACAGCACGATTCGCAATCAGCACCTATTTACAGCGATTCACGATACGTTTGATACCTGTAAGCCTAAGTTTAAACGCCCTTTTATGTGGGGATGGAGTCAATCATGAGTGCGATGAACGATGCACTATCAAAACTGGCACAAGCGCAACGCCAATCAGTGGTGAACTTGCAACCAGCGCAAGTTGCGAAAGTAAAACGCAGCCGCGCTTGGTTGTGGATGGTAGCCGGGTTTGCTGCCAGCCTTGCGGTCGGTGGATGGGCGGTGTCACAGCAGCAAGCTATGGTTGACCAAGCTGCGGTTGACCAAACTATTGTCGGTCAAACTATGGTCAGTCAAACAGTGGTCAGTCAGACACTGGCCAATCAAGCGATAGTGAATGAACCTAAGAGCCTGTTGTTAGAGGTTGATGAGCGAAGCTCTTCGCCTGCGCTTGTTTCTCCGACCACCAAAATTGTTCCAGTTCATCGTCCCGTTTATCAAACTGCCGTTGTTGCAGTGGACAAAAAAACGTCAAATTTAGCAACGCCCACAGTGACGGTTAAACAGGATTCGGCCTTAGCCAATCAACAGCCGTTGTATTCTAACCGTGCGGTCGCGCTCGGTGCTGAAAGTGGCCAAAAAATCTCAAGTGTTTTGATTGAACAAGTGGATTTGACGCCAGAGCAACTGGCGGTAAAAGCAATGAGCCGCGCTGATAAAGCCGTGGACAGCAATGAGCTCAAAGAGGCACTGGATGCGTACAGTGAAGTGCTACGCTTTACTCCAGATAATGAACTCGCCCGTCAAAAATTATCCGCACTCTATTACGGCAAAGGTGATGCACGCAAAGCTTTTGAAATTTTACAAAGCGGTATAAAGCTCAATCATAATGGAGAAAGCTTGCGGATCGCGTTAGCTAAATTGCTGATTAAAGAGAAGCAGAGTGAAGCGGCGTTAACCCCGTTAGTTCATTTACCTGACAATGCTTCGATCGATTATCTCTCGCTAAGGGCAGCCTTGGCACAAAAAGCCAAGCAAGATGCACTCGCATTAGAAAGCTATCAACGCTTAGTCAAGCTTGATGCTGAGAACGCACGTTGGTGGTTAGGGCTTGCGATAGCACAAGAGCGTACGATGGATTTTCAGGCGGCCAAATATACCTACCAACAAGCGCTTGCGAAAGTTGGCCTCTCGAGTCAGTCGCAACTGTTTATTCGTGATCGCCTAGTCGTACTAAGCAGTTTAGAGGAGAGTGCGAGTGCAAATTAAGCTACGAAAACGCTTAGGTGATCTGCTGGTTGAAGAAGGGATCATCACTGAAAATCAAGTTGAACAAGCGCTCGCTGCGCAAAAACGCAGTGGACGTAAACTGGGTGACACACTGATCGAACTCGGCTTTTTGTCAGAGCAGCAGATGCTTAGCTTCTTATCGCAGCAACTTTCGCTGCCGCTGATCGATCTCAGCCGAGCCAATGTCGATATTGATGCAGTGCAGATCCTCCCGGAGGTACATGCACGCCGTTTACGCGCTTTAATCATTGGCAAAAATGGCGACACGCTGCGCATCGCAATGAGTGATCCGGCGGATCTGTTTGCTCAAGAATCTCTGCTCACTCAATTACCCCAATACAGTTTTGAATTTGTTATTGCTCCAGAAAAACAATTGGTTGAAGGGTTTGATCGTTACTATCGCCGCACCAAGGAAATTGCGTCCTTTGCCGAGCAGCTACAACTGGAACACCAAGGCAATACCGCCTTTGATTTCGATATCGGTGATGATGACAGTGATGAAGTGACCGTTGTTAAGCTCATCAACTCTCTATTTGAAGATGCGATTCAGGTCGGGGCGTCTGATATTCATATCGAACCTGATGCCAACGTATTGCGTTTGCGCCAGCGGATTGATGGGGTATTACACGAAACCCTACTCAATGAAACCAACATCGCTTCGGCTTTAGTGCTGCGTTTAAAATTGATGGCCAATCTTGATATCTCAGAAAAACGCCTCCCACAAGATGGCCGTTTTAATATCCGAGCCAAAGGCCAATCGGTCGATATTCGTATGTCGACCATGCCTGTACAATACGGTGAATCGGTGGTGATGCGTTTGCTCAACCAATCATCCGGAGTTCGTAAACTGGAAGAGTCAGGTATTCCTGATGATATTTTACAGCGTTTACGTCATCAACTTAAACGTCCACACGGCATGATCTTAGTAACCGGCCCAACTGGCTCAGGGAAAACGACGACGCTGTACGGCGCGTTATCAGAGCTCAATGTTCCCGGTAAAAAAATCATTACCGCAGAAGATCCGGTTGAGTACCGATTGCCACGCATCAGCCAAGTGCAAATCAACCCTAAAATTGACCTTGATTTCTCAACGGTGCTGAGAACCTTTTTGCGTCAAGACCCGGACATTATTCTAGTCGGGGAGATGCGCGATCAAGAAACCGTTGAAATTGGTTTGCGCGCGGCCTTAACCGGCCACTTAGTGTTGAGCACCTTACACACCAATGATGCGGTTGATAGCGCCTTGCGCATGATGGACATGGGCGCACCGGGCTATTTAGTGGCCAGCGCCGTGCGGGCGGTGGTTGCCCAACGTTTAGTGCGTAAAGTTTGCCCCGATTGTAAAGCGGTGGATGAGGTTGATGAAGCCCGTAAACAGTGGCTGACGGTGCGTTTCCCAAATCAAGTTGAAGCGGCTTTTACGCGTGGGCGTGGGTGCCAGAACTGCAATTTGACGGGGTACCGTGGGCGAATTGGGGTTTTTGAAATGCTAGAACTTGAACACGAGATGATGGATGCGCTGCGCGCCAACGATGCGGTTAGTTTTGCGCAAGCCGCTCGTCAGTCGAAGCAGTACAAACCGCTGCTAGCTTCGGCGATGGAGTTGGCGCTACAAGGGGTTGTCAGTTTAGATGAAGTGATGAGCTTAGGTGAAGGTGATTCATCCGGCATCATTCAAGCCATCTATCTATAGTTAAGGTTACTCATGCCAACGTATCGTTATCAGGGTCGAAATTTAGATGGTAGCAAAACCTCTGGACATGTTGATGCGCCGACGGAAGAGCTCGCGGCGGAAGCGCTATTTAACAAAGGCGTCATTCCGACCTTAATTTCGTCAGACCAAGGGGCTGATTTTTCGATTGATTGGAAATCGCTGTTTACCCCAAGTGTGCCACTTGAGGTGTTGGTGATCTTCTGTCGTCAGCTTTACAGCTTGACCAAGGCGGGTGTGCCGCTGCTGCGCTCGATGAAAGGACTTATCCAAAATTGTGCCAATAAACAGCTTAAAGAAGCATTGGAAGCGGTTAGTAATGAGCTAACCAACGGGCGCAGTTTATCGAGCTCAATGCAGATGTACCCGAAAGTCTTTAGCCCGTTGTTTGTGTCGATGATCCACGTCGGTGAGAACACAGGGCGGCTTGATGAAGCCTTGCTGCAATTGTCTCATTACTACGAGCAAGAAGTCGAAACTCGTAAACGGATTAAAACGGCGATGCGTTATCCGAGTTTTGTCATCAGCTTTATTTTGGTCGCGATGTTCATTCTCAACGTTAAAGTGATCCCACAATTTACTAGCATGTTTAGCCGTTTCGGGGTTGATTTACCGCTGCCAACTCGCATTTTAATTGGTATGTCAGATTTCTTTGTCAACTACTGGCCGATGATGATAGGCGTATTGCTTGGGTGTTTATTTGCTTTCAGAGCTTGGTTGAGCACAGCCGCAGGGCGTCAAAAGTGGGATAAGTTTCGCTTAAGAATGCCTATTGTCGGCGGCATAGTGAACCGAGCGCAATTGGCGCGTTTTTCTCGAACTTTTGCCTTGATGTTGAAAGCGGGGGTGCCGTTAAACCAATCGATAGCATTATCTGCCGAAGCGTTGGATAACAAATTTCTAGAATCTCGCCTGTTAGAAATGAAAGCTGCCATTGAAGCGGGAACAAGCGTATCCACCACCGCGGTAAACGCCAATATTTTTACGCCATTAGTTATTCAGATGATTTCGGTGGGTGAAGAGACAGGGCGCATTGATGAGTTGCTACTTGAAGTCGCGGACTTCTATGATAGAGAGGTGGATTACGATCTCAAAACCCTCACCGCGCGCATAGAGCCGATTTTATTGGTGATTGTTGCCGCTATGGTGTTGGTGCTGGCACTTGGCATCTTTTTGCCAATGTGGGGAATGCTCGACGCGATCAAAGGATAAAGGTTGTCAGATGAAAACGGCGATAGAGCGTTCTCAGTTCGTAATTTGGGGGTTGATTGTATTTGTTCTTTTGATGGCTTTGCTATCAGCATGGCAGTCGATAGAAAAAGAAGCCAATCAAACCGCATTAGCGATGGCGAGCAGTAAAATCGTAGAAAGTGCCAATTTTTATAAGCAAGATTGGTTATTAAAGGGGCGGCCCTCAACTTTAATCGCGAATGGTCGATTACTCAATATGAGTACAACGGGCTGGGTATTACCATTGGCTGAGAATGAATCAAGTATAGATTGTCGTTATTGGTTAAGCCTGCTATACCCAGATGAACAACTACTTGAAAGCAAAGTGATTTCAATTGAGTCGGCACATCAAGCAAATCAGTATCAATGTCGCTATGTTTACAGTCAAAAACAGGTGATAACCATTGAACTTTTAAGGGATAAGTTTACAGTAAGCGTCGATTTTTCAGCATGAGTTTTCGACATAAGCAGTGAAATGGGCACTCGCCCCGTAGCGATGCGAGAACAAGTGCGTATAATACACGGTAATAACAAAGAGATAGGTAGAGCATGGATAACAAACAAACGGGCTTTTCCTTAGTTGAATTAGTCGTAGTGATTGTGGTTGTCGGCTTATTAGCCGTTGCAGCGCTACCCCGCTTTTTAGATGTCACCGATGAAGCGAAAAAAGCCAGCATCGAAGGGGTTGCCGGTGGTTTTGCTACTGGTGTTCTATCGGCGCGTGCTCAGTGGGAAGCTCAGGCAAGAACCTCTGTGACTTTGGGCTCGGAAAAACAAAACACCGTCAACTATGATGGTGTCAATTTCTGGCTGACTCGCTCTACAGATAGCAGCGGGGCCGCAACAGGTTTTAGGGACGGTTATCCGTTGGCGCTCAATACCGATAATACCAGTTATCCAGCGGCGATTACGGATCAGTTATGTATTGATTTAATGGATAATTTGCTGCAAAACCCACCAAAAGTTGACACAGTCGCTAATGCAGCCAATAACGCTAATGTAAAATATTCAGCACAAGCCGATGACGGTCAAGCCACTTGTACTTATGTGCAAAAAGAGGGCGGAACCGCGCACCAGTTTGTGTATGAGATAAAAACTGGTCGTGTGACCGTCACTTTGCAGTAAGTCTGCGCATTGATTAAAACATAGAGAGAAAGTAACTATGAAAAGACAAAACGGTTTCACCCTAATCGAACTTGTGGTTGTGATTGTCATTCTCGGCATTCTCGCCGTCACCGCTGCGCCACGTTTTTTGAATTTTCAGAATGATGCACGTAAAGCTTCCTTGCAGGGCTTGAAAGGCGCTATTGATGGTGCAGCTGGTATTACTTATGGTAAAGCAGCGCTTCTTGGAAAAGATACACAATCGGCCGCTGTTGATGTTGATGGTATATCTACCAAGTTTGGTTACCCTGTTGCCGCTGATGGTGGGATAAACAAAGCTGTTCTTGGTTTAGATACTGATTGGGCAGCAGCAGTATCAGGCTCTTCTCGTATGATTACTTTCAAGGGTAGCGATGTTGATACTGCCGCAAAAATTGTAGCAACAGAGTGTTATGTTACATACACAGAGGCTAGCGGTAGTGGTAGTGTTGCATCTGCTGCCTCAACATCAATTGATTTGGATAAATGTTAACTTTGTAAATAAAGGCCAGCATTGCTGGCCTTTATTTTATCTATAACGAGAGTTATTTCTCACCCACAAAAGTCAGTAAAACTTAAGCCCACTACGGTAATTTCTTATATACTTTAAGCACTTGTTTTTTCGCTAGAGGTATAAAATGCAGCAACATTTAGCAGCGCGGCGTGGTTTTACGTTGATCGAACAGGTCGTGGTTATTGTGCTGCTGGGCATTGTTGCTGTGTACGCAGCAAGCCGTTATACTGGTATCCCCGCCTTTTCAAGTGTGACCACACAAAGCGAAGTGTTGGCCTCATTGCGTCTAACCCAAAACCGCGCTATGCAGCGCACTGGTTTTTGTAATCGCTGGTTAGTCAGCAATAATCAAGCGCAGCAAGTATCTCCTTCTGTTTCTGCTGGTGCCTGCACTACTTCACTGCTCAGTCCTGCAACCGACAGTAGTTTTGTTGACGCGGCGGCGAACGATATCACCCTGACGTTAACCAATAATGATGGTAGCCATTTTTTAGATTTTGATAGTTTAGGTCGCGCCGCGCAGTGCTTAACGGCAAACTGCACTGTTACCTTAAATAATCTGCAATCGGGTGAATCTCGCCAAGTGTGCATCAATAGAGAGGGGTACATTTATGCGTGTTAACGCGCCGCGCGGGTTTACTCTCATTGAGATGATTATCGTTATCACGGTAACGGCAATAGCCATGACAGGCATCACGGCCGCGCTTTATCCTCGCTCGCAACAAAGCGCTGAACAGGTACTGGCGGTAAAAGCCGCCGAGTTAGGCCGCGCGGTTATGGATGAAGTAATGGGCCGAGCCTTTGACCAAAACTCCGGGCCCAATGGCGGAGTGCCTGAGTGTGTATTAGTGACAACATTAGGACGAGAAGTGTGTACATCTGTAGCGCTACTGGGTCCAGAACCTAGTGAAACCAATAATACGTTGTACAACGATGTGGATGATTTCCATGGCCTAACGGGATCGGTTAAAGATGTATTAGGCATTGATATCAGTGCTGATTACCAACGTTATAACGTTGAGATTCAAGTATTTTATGAACAGGACAGTGGTGGGCAACTAAGCGAAGTGAACGCTAATCAACGGACTCACTATAAGCGGGTTTCTGTGGTGATCATTGACCCGAAGGGCAACCGCTACCCGTTTGCGGCGATTAAGGGCAATTTCTGATGCGTGGTTTTACCCTGATTGAAATGGTGATTGCGATTATTTTGTTGTCGGTAGTCGGGCTATTTTTAGGCTCTGTGATCCGCCAAAGTATGGGTATTTATGTTGATACCACCGCCCGTGAAGCTTTGATCCAACAAGGGCGCTTTGTTACTGAGCGGCTGAGCCGAGAACTGCGTGAAGCGGTACCAAACAGCGTGATGGTAGAAAATGGTTGCATTGAGTTTTTACCGATCACTGACAGCGCGATCTACAACGACCTGCCAACCGTGCAATCGCCTTCGGCTGCGGTGCGTTTATTGCCGATCGACAAAAAGGTACTCAATGGCGATCGTCTAGTCGTGTTCCCAACCAACGCCGCTTCGCTACGCCAAGCGCCAAGTGCCAGCGGGCAAACAGCGCAAGTAAACGCAGATGTTGATTTTACGCCACCCAACGATGCGATCATGGTTGATGTTGCCTTGGCACAACCGACTGGGTTTGTAATTCAATCGCCAGCTAAGCGAGTCTATTTTTATCGCACGCCAGTGGCTTTTTGTTATCAGAACAATCGTATTTATCGTTATGCGGATTACGCGCTTAATCGCAGTGCGCTCAGCCCTGCACAGCTTGGTACTCCAGTATTGATGGCTGAAAACATTAGCCAAGCCAACTTTCATGTCACGCAGCCAGAGCTACAACGCAACGGCTTAGTGAAAATTGAACTGACATTTTCCGACCGCGGCGAGGAGGTAAAGTTTGACCATGATGCGCTTATCTACAACACGCCGTAAACAGCAAGGCAGCGGCTTAGTATTGGTCATCTTTATCATTGTGGTGGTCGGCTTTGTTGCATCGGTCGCGAATCGTAATCAACAGCGCAATAGCCAGCAATTGGTTTCGATGGTGTTAGGGACAAGGGCCGAAATGGCGGCGCGATCGGCGATAAACGTTGAACTGAGTCGTTTTTATCAAACGACAACCGACGGCAGTTGCCATACTAATTCTGTACAATCACTCACGTTTGAAGGTGAAGGATTAGCGCAATGTAGCGCACAAGTTGAATGTAACTCAGTGGGCGATATGGATGATGGTCGCACTGTTTATCAACTGACTTCAACCGGGCGTTGTCAGTCTGGCGATTGGACGTTGCAGCGAGTTATTGAAGTGGGGGTGAAAAGTGATTCACTATAAATGGCTGATTAGCATACTGTTCATGAGCAGTGGGGTTTGTGCCCAACAATATAATTTATCCAATAATCAATATCCTCCTTGTAATACCTCGTGGCAAAAATCTGGCAACAGTTATACCTGTAGCGGTAATGGTCAAGTGACGTTAAATGATGGTGATGTGATTGTCGCCGATGTTGACTCAACACTGATCGCCAATGACGGTTTTTATTTGATTAATAACCAAGTGGGTAACGCATCAAATAGGATAAGCCTGCAAGCCAACTATGGAACGATAACCAGCCAAGGCTCTCAAAATACGATTTATGGGGATGTTTCAGCCAGCAGCAGCAACGTAACTTTCAATAATACCAATTTAATTGGTAATGTTACGACGGGAGGAAACGTCATTATCAACGGCGGTAGCGTGCAGGGTAATTTAACCAGTAATAATAATACTGTTGTGATTACGAGCGCGAATGTGGTTGGTAATATTACGGCTCAATCAGGGGTTGTAATTACCGGGGGAGTGTATAGCGGTAATATTACGATGACCTCTAATAACTCTGTGACGTTTAATTCGGTGGATATGACTTCCGGTTCTGTATCAGGGGCAAGTCATTTCACAGCTAACAATAGCCAGCTAGGAAGACCTGATTCTCAGGTCAGTATTAGTACTACCTCTAACGATATCACCTTAAATGACTCAACGGCTTATGGTGATTTTAATGCGGCAACCAATAATGCTGGTGGCCAAGTTAATGTCAACAATAGTTCAATTACTGGTACATGTTCCCCCATATCTAATCCATTGAATGCTTGTGATCCCTCCCCTGTAGCGCGCTATCATTTTGATGAAGTGCAATGGAGTGGGGCTTTCAATGAAGTCAAGAATGCGTTTGGCTCTTCTCTTAACGGCCGCGCAATGAATGGAGCGCTTACCAGCTCTCAATCACCGGCGCTACCTGCCAATATTAATAATTACGGTACTTGTGGCTATGGCGAGTTTATTGCCAACCAAAACCAATATGTGCAAGTGGCGCATGATAACAAACTATCCTTTTCTGAGCAGTTAACGATATCTGTGTGGGTGTACCCCGTCAGCCGACCGCCGAATGGTGGCTTGCATACCATAGTGGCGAAAGATACTAACTACGAATTCCACCTTAATAGCCAAGGGCGAGTTTTCTGGTACTGGGAGAGAAGTTCTGGCGGTGCTAATACACTAACCACATCCGATGTTATTCCGCTAAATACTTGGACTCATATCACCATTCGTTATAACCGTTCAGCTAATGGTAATGAGCGACAAAAAATCTATATTAATGGTGTGGTTGCTGCGAGGAGCAATGATAACCAACCGCTAAAAACCAATACTCTGAATTTGGAGATTGGTCGAGATTATAATTCCGATAGCCGAAGTTTTTCTGGAAGGCTTGATGAAGTGGCTATTTATAATCAAGCACTAACTGATGGTCAGATTCTGGATTTGTATAACGAGCGCCATTTGTGCCAAAGCGCTGGGTTGCAATGCTTTAGCGATGATTTCCAAAGTCAGCCGTTGGATGAGCAGTGGCGAGTATTCAGTAGCAGTGGCAACTTTACGCCTTCAATCACCAATAATCGCATGCGATTAACACAAGCGGTGCAAAACCAAGCCACAGCCTCAACATTCCAACGCATTTTCCCAGCGGCAGGGAACCGTGTAGAGGTTGAATTTGACTATTTTGCTTATGGTGGTAATGGCGCAGATGGGGTGGCGATTGTCTTTTCTGATGCCTCTGTCACTCCTCAAGTTGGGGCATTTGGTGGGCCTTTAGGTTTTGGTTATAAAGTCAATGAGCAAAAACCCGGATTTGCGGGCGGATGGTTAGGCATTGGATTGGATGAATATGGTAACTATTCGATCGAAGGTGGCGGGTATGGCCCAGGTCGTAGGCGGCAAGCCGTTGTATTAAGGGGGTCTGGTTCCGGCTATAGCGGTTATAACTATTTGGCAGGCACGTGTAATAACGGCACAACCAATACCAATGGAGATTGCCTAAATCCGAGGGTAGACAATACCAATGGTAATCCTCAGCACCGCTACCGAATTGTTATTGACTCAACTCAAGCTTCAACGTCGTTGGTGACTGTAAGCCGTAAAGTTGGTACTGACAGTTGGCAAACTTTAATTGGGCCAGTTGATGTGATGTCATTTGCGGCGCAACAAAATGTTCCTACGGATCTGTTTATGTCCATCACAGGTTCTACAGGCTCTTCGACTAATAACCATGAAATTGATAATTTCGAAGTCTGTGCGCTCAATTCTCGTCCAGTTGGTGAGCAAATTAATCACTTTCGCATCTCTTTGCCAGCACAAGGTTTAACTTGTGCAGCCTCTGACGTGTCTGTGACGGCGTGTGCCGATGAAAATTGCAATAACTTATTTACCGATCCGGTTATTGCTTATTTAGTCCCTAACTCTCTACCTAGTGCAACGGGCGGTTGGGTGAATGGTTCAACTATCTCATTTAGCAATGGGGTTGGTAACACCCAACTTAGGCGTAACAGCGCAGGTAATGTCACCGTTGATGTTTCTGGTTCCGTTCCCACCGCTATGTCTTTCAATAACACTTTATGCAGCCACAATGGGAATGCTGGCCCCTTTTTGGCCAGTAACTGCACGATGAACTTTGCTGACAGTGGCTTCATTTTGGATGTACCCAATTCCTACGCCAATCAATCGGTAACTGGGACTGTTAAAGCGGTACGAAAAGATAACGCTTCACAACTGTGTTTGCCTAGTTTTCAAAATGTACAGAAACCCGTTTCCTTTTGGAGTGATTACTTGAGCCCTAATGGGGGGCAAGGTTTTAGCGCTTTATCGGTTGGTGTGAATAGTGTGGCGGTAGGGCAGTCATCCAATACTGCGACGCCAGTGGTGCTCAATTTCAACCAAAATGGTGAGGCGAGCATTAACGTATCCTATCGTGAGGCTGGTAGCCTTGCTTTGAATGCCCGTTTAACGGGAAGTGGCGATGAGCAGGATTTGCAACTAACAGGTCAAACGACTTTTATACGAGTTCCTCGTGCGTTGGTGCTCAGCGCGACCAGCTATTATGGTGTTAGTGGAGCGTGTCCTAATGCCGATATTAGCTGTGATATTTTTGCTAGGGCGGATGAAAACTTTAATCTCAATATCAAAGCGGTTGCGGAGGCACCGATTGAGGATAATGATTTCACTAACAATTTAGGCGTGACAAATTATCAACAAGCAAACATTGAGCTTAAACATACTCTAATCGCACCAGCGACAGGCGTGCCCGGTGCTCTCGGCGAAGTTGAATATGATCACCAATTAGGTAGCTCGACGACTGTACAACAAAGAGTGAGTGAGGTTGGGGTGTTTGGTTTCTCGCTGAACGCGCCAACGACGTATCTTGGACTCGATTTAGCGAGTGAGAATCTGCCGATTGCCGTTGCCTCAACGGGCCCGATAGGTCGTTTTATCCCAGCCTATTTTTCTCCTTCTTCGGTGGTGATCAGCTTACAGGCTGAGTGTGAGGTAACTTCTCCTAATGACGAATCGTTCAGTTATTTAGGACAACCGTTTGGATATAAAGAAAATCCGGGTATTTACTTACACCCAAAATCCGCGTCAGGCAGTGAAACGGTCAATTATTTCGACAGTGCTTGGTGGCGTTATGATCGGCAGTGGGACAATCGAAACTATAACGATACTGTGAATAGTTTACCAATCAGCTTTGATAGCGATTTGACGAGTGTGAACCGAGTCAATGGCGTTGATTCTCGCATTGAACTCTCTGGGGAGATATTGATCTACCAAAAGCCACCACAACCAATAGTGCCTTTTAACAGCAAGTTAGATCTTACCCTCTTGGTATCCGATCTTACAGATCTTGATGGAGTTTGCTACCGCGAAACAGCCAGCAGTCCTTGCATAGACTATACGATTACAGATATTGATGATGAGATGAAATTGCGCTGGGGAAAACTGGTGATCCACGACACTTATGGCCCAGAAACGAGTGCGTTAAGTCAGCCAATCACGAGTGAATACTTCACTGCCAATGGCTTTGTTACCAATAGCTTTGATAGCTGTACAAGGTTACCAGATCTTGCGAATTTCACTTTAACGCCGACCGATCTAACTTTAGGTTCCGGTGGGGTTCCTGAAGTTTATCCTACTTTAGTCAGTCAAACGCTCGCTTTGGGTGCCGCGAATATCAACTTTACGGCTCCGGGAGCGGGTCATCAAGGATTCATTGATACTTTGCTTGATCTCAATGCTCATGGGTTGCCTTGGTTGCGTCCCTACAATGATCAAAATAGCGCGTTTGAAAATGAAGTCTCAGGCCGAGTACAGTTTGGATTGTACCGAGGCAGCGACCGGGTAATCTGGTGGCGTGAAAAAAATTAACCGGATAATTCACACAAATTCATGGAGATTTTTCTACCTAAGTTAGGAATCTGTTAGAAATTGCGTGTTTCAGTCCATGTTTATGCGTCAACGCCTTGCTGTGATCGCAAGGCATTGGTACATTTAGTGCAATTTTCTATCTTCTAATTCTTGCAGGACGAGCGAAGAATATGTTCAAAAAACTGCGTGGCATGTTTTCCAACGATCTATCGATCGATTTAGGTACCGCCAATACTCTTATATACGTTAAAGGACAAGGTATTGTCCTCGACGAGCCTTCCGTTGTTGCTATTCGCCAAGATAAAGGTCGTGGTGGAAAAAGCGTTGCTGCTGTCGGTCATGCCGCTAAGCAGATGCTTGGTCGTACGCCGGGGAATATTTCTGCAATTCGTCCTATGAAAGACGGCGTGATTGCGGATTTCTACGTGACCGAAAAAATGTTGCAACACTTCATCAAGCAGGTACATGACAACAGTGTACTCAAACCAAGCCCTCGCGTTCTGGTGTGTGTGCCTTGCGGCTCCACCCAAGTTGAACGCCGTGCGATTCGTGAATCAGCACTCGGTGCTGGCGCGCGTGAAGTGTATTTGATTGATGAGCCTATGGCGGCGGCCATCGGTGCTGGTCTGCGTGTTTCTGAACCTACGGGGTCAATGGTGGTCGATATCGGTGGTGGTACGACTGAAGTCGCCGTTATTTCCTTGAATGGTGTGGTTTACTCTTCCTCTGTGCGTATCGGCGGTGACCGTTTTGATGAAGCGATCATCAATTATGTGCGTCGTAACTACGGCAGCTTAATCGGTGAAGCGACTGCAGAGAAAATCAAACATGAAATTGGCTCGGCTTACCCCGGCGATGAAGTGATGGAGATTGAAGTTCGTGGTCGTAACCTTGCTGAAGGGGTTCCTCGTAGCTTTACTCTTAACTCCAATGAAATCTTAGAAGCCCTGCAAGAACCGCTTTCCGGTATTGTTTCTGCGGTGATGGTTGCGCTTGAACAGTGTCCGCCAGAGCTTGCTTCTGATATCTCAGAAAATGGTATGGTATTAACCGGTGGTGGAGCGCTGCTCAAAGATATCGACCGCCTCTTGACCGAAGAAACGGGAATACCAGTCGTGGTTGCCGATAATCCTCTAACCTGTGTTGCCCTTGGTGGCGGTAAAGCGTTGGAAATGATCGATATGCACGGTGGCGACCTATTTAGCGAAGAATAATGGCTTTGGGAGCCGTAAAGCTCCCATTATGACATCTAGGATTTTTATAGAATGAAGCCAATATTTGGTCGAGGACCATCTCTTCAGCTACGTCTCTTTTTTGCCGTGATTTTATCAGCCAGTCTTATGCTGGCTGATAGTCGTTTAGGTGCTTTTTCCAACGTTCGTTTTTTTCTTAATAGCTTAGTGGCTCCCATTCAATACATGGCGGATTTGCCGCGCAGTATGTTTGATGATCTGTATGAGCGATTCGCCACTCATCAAAAACTGATTGAATCGAATCAACGTTTAAAACGAGAAGCGATCACCTTGAAAAGTGATTTGATCTTGTTTGATCAATACCGCGAAGAGAACCAACGGTTACGTAAATTGCTTGGATCTTCTTTTGTTCGTGATGAAAAGAAGGTTGTCACTGAGGTGATGGCGGTCGATACCTCACCTTATCGTCACCAAGTTGTGATTGATAAAGGGCGAACGGATGGCGTTTACGAAGGGCAACCCGTTATCAACGACAAAGGTATTGTTGGCCAAGTGACTTTTGTGGCGGCGCATAACAGCCGGGTGTTGTTGCTGACTGACACCAATAGTGCGATTCCAGTGCAAATTATTCGTAATGATATTCGAGTGATTGCTTCAGGGAATGGCCAGGTGGATCGTATTCAATTGGAACACATTCCCACCAGCACCGATATTGAAGTGGGTGACTTGCTCGTCACATCAGGTTTAGGGGGCGTATATCCTGAAGGTTATCCTGTCGCACACGTTTCGGTGGTCGACAAAGATACTCAGCGTGAATTTGCGTCGATCACCGCCGATCCCGTGGTGGATTTTGATCGTCTACGTTATTTGCTGTTGATCTGGCCTAACGAAGATAGGCAACAGAAAGTATTGCAAGTTACACCAGAGAAAATGTTAGAGGAAGCAACCGATGGCCAGTAGTGTCGTGAAAAGTAAATTGGTGATTGGTGCATCATTTCTCTTTGCTCTGGTTTTACAAACTATCCCTTGGCCGGGTGAGCTGGATCTACTGCGCCCATCGTGGTTACTGCTGGTGACATGCTATTGGGTTTTAGCGTTGCCGCATCGAGTCAATGTAGGGTCGGCTTTGATCCTTGGTTTGTTATGGGATCTGCTGCTTGGTTCAACATTGGGCATTCGTGGCATGATGATGGCCATTGTTGTCTACTTAGTGGCGATTAACTTCTTAGTGCTGCGTAATATGGCGTTATGGCAACAAGCAGTCATCATTGGCGTGTTATCTATGTTGCTTGAAGTGCTGATCTTCTGCGGCGAATATTTAATTCAAGATGTGACATTTAACCCGCTCTCGCTATGGGTTGGTATGATCAATTGCATATTATGGCCTTGGATGTTCCTACTGCTTCGTCGTGTGCGACGCCACTGGCACCTTAGATGATGAATAAAAAAATTGTATTAGCTTCTGGCTCGCCAAGAAGACGAGAGTTACTGACTCAACTGGGTTATCAGTTTGATATTGTGGTGCCCAACGTTGAAGAGTGCCGTAATGAGCATGAAGCCCCAGCAGCGTATGTTGAACGTTTATCACGTGATAAGGCACTGGCTGGTGTTGCTTTATCCAACCCTGCTTCGATAGTTATTGGGTCTGATACCATAGTCGTGCAAGGTGAAACAGTACTTGAAAAACCTGCTGATTTTACTCAAGCACAACAGATGTTACGCAGCCTATCTGGTACAAAACATCAAGTGATGACGGCCGTAACCGTAGCAACACATGATCATTCTAAATCCGTCGTAGTAACGACGGATGTATGGTTTAAACCTTTGTCAGATGAAGAAATAGAACAATATTGGCAATCGGGTGAACCTTGCGATAAGGCTGGCAGTTATGGCATTCAAGGATTGGGTGGACGATTTGTAACGAAGATCGAAGGCAGCTATTACGCTGTTGTAGGATTACCATTATTCGAAACTGACCAGCTCTTGCACGAATTTATATAATTAAAAACATTGAGGTGTACTCATGAGTGCAGAGTTGCTACTAAACGTCACCCCGAGTGAAACTCGAGTGGCGATGATTGAAGGCGGAGTTCTTCAAGAGGTCCACATTGAGCGAGAAGCGAAACGCGGCATTGTGGGCAATATTTACAAAGGAAAAGTCAGCCGAGTCCTTCCAGGAATGCAGGCCGCCTTTGTCGATATTGGTTTAGACAAGGCCGCTTTTCTTCACGCTTCTGACATTGTTCCTCATACTGAATGTGTGGCTGAGAACGAAAAACAGCAGTTTCAAGTTCGTGATATTTCAGAGCTAGTTCGTCAAGGCCAAGATATCGTGGTGCAAGTGGTCAAAGATCCATTAGGCACTAAAGGCGCCCGTTTAACGACAGATATTACCCTACCTTCGCGCTATCTCGTTTTTATGCCCGGCGCAAGTCATGTTGGTGTCTCACAACGCATTGAAAGTGAATCAGAGCGTGATCGTCTCAAAAAAGTCGTGTCTCATTATTGTGATGAGCACGGTGGGTTCATTATTCGTACCGCCGCTGAAGGGGCTGATGAGAAAGAGCTTTCACAAGATGCCGCCTTTCTTAAACGGCTATGGCTGAAAGTGTTGGAGCGTCGAGTTAAATACAAAACACGCTCGACGCTGTATGGCGAATTGGGTTTAGCTCAGCGTATTTTACGAGATTTTGTCGGCACCGATTTGACGCGGATCTTAGTCGATTCGCGCCTTGAATTTGAGAATCTCAAAGAGTTTACCTCAGAGTTTGTGCCTGAGTTAACCGATAAGCTTGAACTGTATGAAGGTGACAAGCCTATTTTTGATATGTACGACACCGAAAACGAGGTTCAGCGTTCTCTCGAGCGTAAAGTGGAGCTCAAGTCTGGTGGATACCTTATCATCGACCAAACCGAAGCCATGACCACGATTGATATCAATACTGGCGCGTTTGTTGGCCGTCGTAACCTCGAAGAAACCATTTTTAATACCAATGTTGAAGCGACCCAAGCCATTGCCCGTCAATTACGTTTGCGCAACTTAGGGGGCATCATCATTATTGATTTTATCGATATGATGTCTGAAGAGCACCGTAAGCGAGTGCTCAACTCCTTAGATGCCGCCCTGGTTAAAGATCGCGTCAAAACGAATATTAATGGTTTTACGCAGTTAGGCTTGGTGGAGATGACGCGTAAGCGCACCCGTGAAAGTATTGAACACGTGTTATGTTCAAGTTGTCCAACCTGTGAAGGCCGCGGCAGTGTGAAAACCGTTGAAACCGTCTGTTTCGAAATCTTACGTGAAATCACGCGTGTCAACCGCGCTTACGATGCGGATAAATTTGTGGTTTACGCATCCCCTGCGGTGGCAGAAACCTTGCAAGGTGATGAGTCTCATGCTCTTGCTGAGTTGGAAGTGTTTATTGGAAAAGAAGTGCGCATCCAAGCGGAGCCACTTTATATTCAAGAACAATTTGACGTTGTGATGATGTAGTAGGGCTTTTGTGATCTCAACTTTTACGCGCCTTTGGCGAATAGTATTGTGGTTTATCGTTTGCGTGCTAGTGGTGCTGGCTGTTGCTGTCACCACCTTGCGTGTGTTTTTGCCACAAATGAATCGTTTCCAAGGCGAAATACAAACGTTGATCAACCAAAATTCAGGTTTTGAATTTGAATTAAGTGAGGTCACTGGTTTTTGGCGTAATACTCACCCGTCAATTGCACTTAAGGGGCTAAAAGCAAAGCTACCTGATGGATCGCAAATTCACTTTTCTGCGCAGCAAATCGATGTTGAATTTGACCTCATTCAGTCAATACTGCAAATGCAACCTGTGGTCGCGGATCTCAGTATTCATCAACTCAAATTGGATATTCGCTCGGTAAACTGGCTTGAGCTACAGGCTGAAGATAACCAACAGAGCCGCACACAAGGCAATGTCATTCAACGTTTAGACAACCTACTGTTGCGGCAATTGGATGATTTTGCGCTACTCGACTCGACGGTTTTCTATCAATCTGTCGCGGGGGAGATTCGCCAGTTAGATATTGAACGTCTTCGGTGGAAAAATAACGCTCAGCAACATAAAGCTGAAGGCGTGGTGAGCATCGCTGATACCAGTATTAACTCTCTGTTAGTGAGTGCTAACTTTGAAGATCATGGTTCACTACGCGATATTTCAGGCCGCTTCTATGTTAGCGCTGACAATATCAAAATAAACCCGTGGTTGACTCGTTATCTCAAAGACGAAACCGGCATTAAGAAAGGACAGGTGAGTTTTAATGCCTGGCTGACCTTAGAACATAACCAACCCAAAGATGGCTATGTCGAACTTAAGCCCTCGGAACTGGTTTGGGGTGAAGAGCGTCAGCATGAACTGTTGTTAGAGTCGGGAATCATCAAACTGTTACCTATTGAACAAGGATGGCAAGTTAACGCTTACTCACTTCAGTTGCGCACGGATGACGAAGTGTGGCCTAAACTTGATGCCGCGTTTGAATGGCAACCGACGCAATGGCGTTTGAACTTGTCGCAGTTAGACATAAAAACTTTGCTTCCCTTTGTGAAAATGATGCCCGATTCCAGCAAAACGAACGAGCTTTTGCAGCAATTGGATTTGGGGGGCACCTTAGAAGATATTCGGCTCAGCAAAGGAGATAGCCTGCAATCGCTTCGTTATTCTGCCGAACTCAGTGATGGCGCCATGGCGCAATGGCAGTTATTGCCACAAGTACACCATCTCAAAGCTTCCATTGCAGGTAGCATGGAGAGTGCCCGCGCCAAAGTGACGCTGATTGATGACGTGTTACCTTATGGTGATGTTTTCCAAGCACCATTGAATATTCGTCAAGGTGAAGCTGATGTTGTGTGGCAAAAGCAAGCCGATGGCTGGTCATTGTGGGCCAGTAAAGTGACTGCGGCGACGCCAGACTTACAAGTGCTTGGATCATTTCGTCTCGATTTTCCTGAAAAACGCAGCCCTTTACTTTCATTTTATGCGGAAGCGGACTTATACAATGCAGGTGAAACTTGGCGTTATTTGCCCACCTTAGCATTGGGGCGCAAGTTAACAGACTATCTCTCTACTGCGATTCAAGGTGGTAAAGCCAACACTGCTAAACTGCTTTGGTATGGTGAACTTGGCGATTTTCCCTACCAACAAAACAATGGCGTATTCCAAGCTTGGGTTGGTTTAAAAGAGGCGAAATTTAGTTTTGATACGGCGTGGCCGCCGATCACCAATTTGCAACTCGATCTGCTGTTTGAAAACGATGCGATGTACCTTGATTCACACTCTGCGACCTTAATGGATGTCACTGCCCAGCGGATCACAGGGCGAATACCTGAGCTAGCCGAAGGTGGACACATCGAAATCGAAGCCAGTGCAACAGCCCAAGGCAATGCCGTACGCGACTATATGACCTCAACGCCTTTAGTGGATTCGGTGGGAGCGGCGTTAACGGCGATCCAAGTCAGTGGCGAAGTGCAATCTGAATTTCAGCTTCGTATCCCTTTTGATAGTGAACAGGAACCCCGAGCATGGGGTTGGGCGAATTTAAATAATAACCACGTGGAAATTGATGCACCGCCAATGGTGCTTGAGGGTGTCTCTGGCAAAATTGAATTTGATAATGACGTTGTGACGGCAGCCGGTTTGTCGGCTGATCTGCTGACTCAACCGATCGCGATTGATTTTAAAGGTGAAAATGCCAGCCAAGGTTACGCGGTGAATATTGATGTGGTGGGAGACTGGGATATTAAACCCCTGACGCCTTTTGTCGGTGAGCGCTGGCTAAACCGTTTAAAAGGGCATGCTCCTTGGCAAATGGGCGTTGATATTCAGCTCAATGATGTCGGTTTCACTTATCAAATCGACACCTTAGCCGATTTAAAAATGGTAGAAAGTGATTACCCTTACCCGCTAAAAAAAGCCTTCAACGTGGCAGGCAAAGCTCACTTGCAAGCATCGGGTAACCAAGAGTCGATCACCGCTCGCCTACAATTACCACAAGCGAAATACCAAGCTGAAATCGATATCACATCGAAAAAACCACGCCTGACAGCCACCAATCTCATAGTAGGGAGCGGCAATTTCAAAATCAGCCCAGTGGTTGGCCACCATGCGCAGATCCGCAGCGATACCTTTAATTTGGATGAATGGTTGAGTTTGGCCAATGAGCCTCAACCGAAGAAAAAATCAGCTCTAGCGGAGATGAATACTCCTGAGATCCCACCACCAGAGAGAGTGGACATCAACGTCAAAGCACTTCTACTAGCGGGAATTGAATGGCACGATGTTGATTTTAATGCCAGACGTAAAAATCTCGGTTGGTACGCACAGCTCGAGAGCCAAGAAGCAAAAGGCCAAGCGAGTTATATTGAACCTTATGATTTGTCCGTCTCGCTTGAACGCTTGCACGTTTACATTCCTGAGTTGGAGGACAGCTCCAAAAAATCACTGTTGGTTGATCAAGATCGCCAGTCTGAGCCGCTTATTACTGATTTTGACCGACAGTTTCATCGATTGGTGCCAAACTTAACTTTGGCCATTGATGATTTTTGGTTGCAGGGTTACAAGGTGGGCAAGATGAATATGGACTTCCAACGGCAAGGTGATACTTTGCAATGGAAGAAGATTGATATCAGTAGTGGTTCAAACCAAGTCAATATCAGTGGTGCTTGGACGTTGAATAAAGACGCACAAGGTGATGAGCGTAGCCATACCCAACTGAATCTCACCATGAAAGGTGACAATAATAGCGATTTGATGGAGCGCTTTGGCATCAGCTCCGGTATCCAAAGAGCGCCATTTGAAATGTCGAGTCAAACCGAATGGGATGGCGCGCCTTGGTCAATGAAGATCGACAGCTTAGAAGGCAAGATAGAGACTACTATGGGTAAAGGTGTCGTTTCTGATGTCAGCGGTGCCGCTCGTTTACTCGGATTATTCAGTTTAGATTCCATTATCCGTAAAATGCAGCTCGATTTTAGTGACGTGTTTGATAAAGGAATGGCCTTTAACTCAATTACGGGCAGTGGTGAAATTTCGCAAGGGATTTTTGTTACCAACAACATCAAAATGGATGCTGTTGCCGGTGAAATGACCATTAAAGGCTTAGCGGATCTCAATAGCCGTACTGTTGATGCTGAGGTGAATTTTGTACCAGACATCACATCAGGAATTCCCGTCTTGACGGCTTTTGCGGTGACGCCGCAAACAGCGCTGTATGTCCTAGCCATTACGACCGTGATTGCACCTGTGGTTGAAGTCTTTACCCAAGTCAATTATGAGGTTAAAGGACCAATTAATTCACCGGTTGTTAAAGAGCTTTCACGTAGTAGGGGCGAGTTTAAATTGCCAGAAAAGTTGAGAAAATTGACTGAAAAATAGGGAAGTAGGCATGGATCGCGTTGGACTTATTCAAATGACGTCAAGCTCTGAACCTGCGCAGAATTTGGCCTATATCGAACAGCAAGTGTCACTACTTGTGGAGCAAGGCGTGCAGTGGATTGTCACGCCGGAAAATGCACTGGTGTTTGGCACGCGACAACAGTACCACCAATATGCCGAGCCATTGGGGCAAGGGCCCTTGCAGAGCCAATTGGCTGCCATGGCCCGCTTTCATCGGGTGTGGTTGTTGGTGGGCAGCATGCCTATTCGTCGTAAAGTTGGGGTAACGACCAGCTCCTTGCTGTTTGATGCCAGTGGCGATCTTGTCGCGCACTACGACAAGCTGCACATGTTTGATGTCGATGTCGCTGACGGCCACCAGCGCTATCGAGAATCGGAAACTTTTACCTGCGGCACAAAGCTGAGTGTTGCGTCGACGCCATTTGGTCAAATTGGCCTTTCCATCTGCTATGATGTGCGTTTTCCGCACCTCTATTCTCAATTAAGAGTGCAGAGTGCTCAGATATTAGTGGTTCCTGCGGCCTTTACGGCGGTGACCGGAAAGGCACATTGGGAAGTCTTGTTAAGAGCCCGAGCGATAGAGAATCAGTGTTGGGTTGTTGCGGTTGGGCAAGCTGGGCTTCATCCATGTGGGCGCGAGACATGGGGTCATTCGATGGTCATCAGCCCTTGGGGTGAGGTTATTGCAAGCTTAAACCAGCAAGTGGGGAATTTAGTCGCCGATATTGACTTGGCTTACGTTGATCAAGTTCGACAAAAAATGCCCATTGCTGCACACACCCGATTCACCAATCAGTTTATAGATAATAAGAGCACACTATGAGTATTAACCGCATTGAAGATGCACTATTAAAACCGGCAGGATTAACCGAGCAAGATATTGCAGATACACTAGCGACAATTGCCACTCGTCAAATTGATTATGCCGATATCTATTTTCAGTCGAGCTGGCATGAATCTTTAGTGCTCGAAGACAGCATTATTAAAGACGGCTCATTTAATATCGATTGCGGTGTTGGTGTGCGCGCCATCACAGGTGAAAAAACGGGTTTTGCTTATTCAGATCAAATCCAATTAGAAGGTTTGAAACAGAGTGCAATAGCCGCACGAGGCATTGCGCAGCAAGGTAAAAGTGGTTGTGTTCAAGCCTTTAAACGTAGCGATAATCAAGCCTATTATGCGGCGGATAACCCATTAACCAGTTGGGAAAAAAAGCAAAAAACAGAATTACTGCAAGAGCTGGATGCTTACATTCGTACCAAAGAGCCTTTGATCCAAGAAGTCTCGGTGAGCTTAAGTGGTGTGCATGAACAGATGTTAGTTGCTGCAACCGATGGGACTTACGCAGGCGATATCCGCCCGTTGGTCCGTTTGTCGATCAGCGTGTTAGCACAAAAAGGTGATCGCCGCGAGCGAGGCAGCTCTGGTGGTGGTGGTCGTTTTGGTTATGACTTTTTCCTCACCGAACAAGATGGCCGTAAAGTTGCGTTTCAGTTTGCCGATGAAGCTATCCGACAAGCCTTAGTCAACCTTGAAGCTGTCGCAGCTCCCGCTGGCGCGATGCCTGTTGTGCTCGGTTCTGGTTGGCCGGGTGTCTTGCTTCACGAAGCGGTAGGGCATGGCTTAGAAGGTGATTTTAACCGCAAAGGATCTTCTGTTTTCTCCGGTAAAATTGGCCAGAAAGTAACCTCAACGCTTTGTACGATTGTTGACGATGGCACACTGAAAGATCTGCGTGGCTCGCTCAATGTCGACGATGAAGGTGTCAATGGTCAATACAACACCTTAATTGAAAATGGCGTGTTGAAAGGCTACATACAAGACAAACTCAACGCACGTTTGATGGGGGTGAATCCTACGGGTAATGGGCGTCGTGAATCGTACGCACATTTACCGATGCCGCGCATGACCAACACTTACATGTTGCCGGGTGAACATACGCCAGAAGAGATCATTTCAACAGTGAAGAAAGGCGTTTATGCGCCCAACTTTGGCGGTGGCCAAGTGGATATCACCTCGGGTAAATTTGTGTTCTCTGCCTCTGAAGCCTATATGATTGAAAACGGAAAAATTACTTATCCAATCAAAGGTGCAACCTTGATAGGTTCTGGCATTGAGGCAATGCAACAAGTCTCGATGGTGGGTAACGATTTGAGCCTTGATCGCGGCGTTGGAGTGTGCGGTAAAGCAGGACAAAGTGTGCCTGTTGGAGTAGGGCAGCCTACGCTTAAGCTAGATTCGCTCACTGTTGGTGGCACCGAATAACGTTGTTACTCGCTCAGAGCTGACGTGGTTTGTATCGCGCAGCGTAAGCAAATAAAAAGCGGCGTTTTGATGCGCCGCTTTTTTATCTCTTTTATTCACTGCGTTGAATTGAAAAGGTTAAATATCATCTCGCTCGATCGGGCAGCTCATGCAGCGCGCGCCGCCTCGGCCTCGGCCGAGTTCATTGCCGGGGATGGTTAATACTTTGATGCCCGCCTTATCGTATTTCTCGTTAGTGTAGACATTGCGCTCGTAGCCAATCACAACTCCGGGTTTAACCGTTAGCACGTTGTTGGCGTCATTCCATTGCTCGCGCTCAGCCTCATAGCTATCACCACCAGTGGTGATGATTTTGAGTTTGTCCAAACCTAACGCGCGTTCAATCGCATTAACATAACTTGGCATTGAATCGACGTTCATCCCGCCATCGCCTTTCGGCGTTAAACGCCATGTTTCTAAATCATGACGCATAATTTCGGGGTAAACAGAAAAGGTGTCGACATCCATATGTGTCATCACCGTATCTAAATGCATACAGGAGCGGTGTTTAGGCAGGTTAACGGCAATCACCTCTTTGGCCTGCCCATGTTTAAATAAACTCGCAGCAAAATTTTCTACCCCTTGCACCGTCGTGCGTTCGGAAATACCAATCAACACCGCACCTTTACCGATCACCAGTACGTCGCCCCCTTCAATATTGGCATTATCGTAGTGCAGATCTTCATCACCGAAATACTTGATAAAATTCTCTCCTGCAAATACAGGATGCCAACGATAAATGGCGCGTAAATGGTTGGTTTCACGTTGGCGTGCTGGTTTCATCATCGGATTAAGCGATACGCCGCCATACACCCAGCAAGAGGTATCGCGGGTAAAGAGATGATTGGGCAACGGTTCAATCACAAAATCTAACGGACGATGCATTTTAGGTAGCATCGAAGATGAGTGGATGGGCAGTTCGGAATAAGCAAGACCACCGAGTAGCAGAGTGGCGAGGTGTTCGTTATTCATGTCAGCTAAATAGCAGCGCAGATCGCGCGCCAAAGTGGGACCATAGCGAAAATCAGAAATTTGCGTATCGAGCAACCACGCTTTGGCATCGGCAACGGCTAAGGTTTCGACTAAGAGATCATGCAGCAACAGCACTTCAACATTTTGGTCCTTCAACGTGTTGGCAAAGGCATCATGCTCTTTTCCTGCATCTTCTACGGCAAGCACATCATCAAATAACAGTTCATGACAGTTCGACGGTGTAAGATGAGTTAAGGCACGCTCTGGCCGATTGAGTAATACTCGGCGCAGTTGCCCAACTTCAGATCCAACGTACAGCTTATTCATTTTGTATCCCTACTCTTATTTCTCATGTTCTTTATGACAAGCTTAAGCGAACGATGCAAGTCTACTTAGTGGTGGTATTGGCTGTTATTTTGTGAACTTATAGTTGTGTATGCTTTAAAGTGTGCGCTTATTAAAAAATAACTCCAAAACTAGCCAAATAAGCCTAATAACGGCAAAGTGCTTTGTTATGCGTTTTTGGCTCAGAGGAGGGTGAATTAAGCATGAAGAATAAGTGATTTTCTATGCGGTTATTTACATAAAAAGTGCATAATGCGGGCATGTTTAGCCAAAGCGACCTTTTTCGCTATGCATGAATGTTTGATAAACAGGCAGTTTAATGCGGTGAAAGAGCAAATCATCAGGCAGATAATCTACTGAATTAGCAAAATGAAAATAAATTGTTAAATTAAAGTATTTTTTATTTAATCTGTACTTGATTGAGCAGTGATCCTTTAGAAAGATAAAGATCGCGGTACGTTGTTGGTGGCAATTTTAGGCGAACCATGCCATATTTCGTCGAAATTCATTTATACCCTTCCGACGTGAAGTTGCAGCGGTGCTGGCTACGTTTGCTCACCCCAGTCACATAGTTTATCTATGTTCATGGGGATGAACTCACTTGCCGCCTATCTGCAACGCCAAGTTGATGGAGTATAGTCTACATTTAGCCAAATCTGGAGCACCTTATGTCTCAACCTCAGCAAGATGACTACGTATCCGTTGAAGAGTTAATCGAAATTCAAAAAGAAGATACTCGCGACATCATTCAAGCCCTGCTCGAAGATGGCAGTGATCCAGATGCGTTATATGAGATAGAGCACCACCTATTTGCTGAAGATTTTGACACGCTAGAAAAAGCGGTTGTTGAAGCCTTTAAAATGGGCTTTGAAGTGCTTGAAGCAGAAGAAACAGAAGATGAAGACGGCAATAAACTATTGTGCTGTGACGCGACTATGCAATCGGTACTGAAGGCCGAAGCGATCGATGAACAGGCAGAGAAGCTTATTCAACTTGCTGAAAAATATGACATTATTTACGACGGCTGGGGCACTTACTACGAAGGTGAAGATGCGCTATACGACGATGAAGAAGATGAAGACGACCAAGAGTGATTAGGCGTTATTTACCTTAATGTGAGATACCAGCCCTTTGGCTGGTATTTTTTTTAGCTATGCAAAGCTAGTGGGGCACTTTAGTGACGAATCATTATTTTTGTCAGCACATCTTTATTTATTTTGTATATAATCGCTCAACATTGATCTAGCTCAAGTTTATTATGCGAATTTCTCTTGCTGGCTTTTGGCAGCTTTCACCGTTGACTGATTTATCGATCCCGCAAGATGATCTTTGTTTTCCTGCGCCTCTTAGCCAAGTATTACCTCACGATATGACAGAAGCACAAATTGCCGAGCAAGAGTGGCATTTGATGCATGATGTTGAGGTGGATGAAGTGATGCTTGGTTTTGCTGCAATTGATCTTGTGCTTGAGGGGATCGATTTTTATGCGGAAATACGTTTAAACGGTGTGGCACTATTTGATTGTGATGGTAGTCAAGCTGTGTATAAAAAAGACATTCGGCCTTTGCTGCAACTCGGCCGCAATCGATTCGAAATTTTGTTTGTTGAGCAAGAAGAAGAGTGGTTGCTGGAGGATCAAGATTTACCGCAATTATGCCCATTGGGACACCACTCGGTGAAGAAATACGATGAGCGAATGGGTATTTGGCAAGAGCCTTATCTGCAATGCATTCGTCATGTTCGTTTAGAGCATGTTACCACTGAGCAAATCTGGCACTATGGTGGTGGCTGTGAGTTTTTGGTTCACTTACATTATCAAACCTACGCACCAGGATTAGTTTCCGCGGTGGTGAAATTTAATGGTATGAGCTATCAGTTACCTATTGATGTACGTCATCAGCATGCCAGTGCTTTATTTCAAGTGGAAGCGCCGAAGTACGCAGATCTTACACAGCTTAACCCGAATGATTTGTATACCTTATCGGTGCAACTTGATGGTCAGCAGCAATCCTTCCATATCGCGTTAAGCGAAGATCTCTGTGTTACCCATTTTCCTATCTGATCAACGTACAGTTAATGAGAGCATTTCATTGGTGACCATTCTTGCGGATGCCTCTTTTGCCAAAACTTCTCGTAGAAGTAGTAAGCACACGTATTAATACTCGGTTCGATCATGGCTAACACACCACCAATGATAAAACTTCCGGTCATGATATATGCCACGCTAAATGCAACACTGAAGTGCACTACAGCAAAGCTACCTGTTTTAATTTTGGCCGATTGTGAGTAGCGGCGCAGTGGGGCGTAGTGCGCCCATACTTTTTCGTGAAAGTAAAAAGCAACGGTATTGACCATCGGCTCAAGCATGGCAATCAGACTACCAAGAATAATGTCGCCCGTAAGTAGATAAACGACGGTAAACGCAATACTGAAATGGATCGCGGCAAAGCTAAGCGTTTTTTTCATAATGTTCACCTAAACGGTTATCGGGTTGATGTAAACATTATTGATAATTATTCTCAACAAGTAAAGGTAATTGAGCCTATTAGTTTGATAGCCAATTCCTAACTGAGGCGCTTATCGTTGGCATAAAAAAAAGCGCCTGATGCGCTTTTTTATGACGATGCAGGGTTTCTATCCTTGCGGCTTGACAACCAGTACATTGATTGGCGAGTTTTGCACTACTTTACTGGCCACCGATCCCAGCATCACTTTATCGATCTTCGATCGTTTATGGCTTGGCATGATAATCAAATCAGCTCCGAGCTTTTCTGCGTAATCTAAAATGGTGGTGTAGGCTTTACCTTCCGCTACATGCAGTTTGTAGATTATTTCGCCAGCGATATGTTGAGCAGCAAACTGTTTTAGCTGTTGCTTGACGTCTTCTTTCATTTTCGCCGCGGCATCTTTCGGGAAGTATGTGGCGACCATCGACATGTGGATACCAGGTAATACATTTAAAAGATGAATTTCAGCATTGGAATGTGTCGCGTGCCAAACAGCAAGTTCAACGGCTTTGTCAGAAAAGCCTTTTTCATTAAGGTCTACTGGAACAAGGATGTGTTTATACATTATGGATTATCTCATCTACGATAGGGTGCTTTAGAGCACCTTGTTTCCGTAAAGTATATGCCTAGCTCGTGCTAGGCATATTGATTAAGCGCGTATTTCTTGTGTTCTCATACGGCGTTTTTGATTCCAAGCTAGCGTCAGCACTAGTAATAATGCAGGTAAGAAGACCCACTCTTTCATCGGACGTTGGCTTTCCACTACAATTGAGCGGATTTCCCAATCAAAATCTATACCTGCTGCTTCTGCTGGGCTGCCGAACTCAATCATATCCACTAGCATACGATTGCTTGTTTCTTTCAAGGTTAGTCCCATTGATTGAATACGCTGCTCTGCCGTTGCGGCTTGATCCTCAAAAGGGAGTAGTACTGTTTTTGATAAGTAATCACCTTCAATGGTTTCACCAGCGACGATAAGCTCTATCGATTGACCCACATCGAGGTTTTCTACAATTTGCGCTATCTCTGTGCCTGGGTGCAGTTCGCTCGCAGGATAAATCATGTCCCACCAAAAACCGGGTCGGAAGAACGAGAACGTCAGCACCAACAACAAGACGGTTTCCCACCACTTATTGCGAGTTAGCCACCAACCTTGAGTCGCAGCAGAAAACAGCAGCATTGCGGTAATGGCCGAGAAAATGGTTAACGCTAAGTGCCACCATGTATCAATTCCCATTAGCAGTAGTTGAGTGTTGAATACGAACATAAAGGGCAAAATGGCGGTACGAATATCGTAAGCAAACCCTTGAATACCTGTACGAATAGGGTCTGATTTAGCGATAGCTGCTGCGGCAAATGCCGCCAAGCCAACTGGTGGGGTGTCATCTGCCAAAATGCCGAAATAGAACACAAATAAGTGTACGGCAATCAATGGGATGATAAGACCATGAGCGGCTCCCAGTGTCACAATGACGGGAGCCATTAAGGTTGATACGACGATGTAGTTGGCGGTGGTCGGTAAGCCCATACCAAGAATGAGGCTGATCACGGCGGTAAAAATCAGCATCAGTATGACGCTGCCACCGGAGATAAACTCAACAAAATCGGTCATCACTAAGCCAATACCAGTCAAGGTGACGACACCGACAACAGTGCCAGCGGCTGCGGTTGCTACACCAATGCCAATCATATTCCGCGCGCCCGAAACCAAGCTTTCGGCAAGATCAACAAACCCAGCCTTCACTTGCGTGTTCAAATCGTTGCTCTTATTGAGTAACGACATGATTGGCCGCTGAGTGATTAAAATGAAGACCATAAATATCGTGGCCCAAAAAGCGGATAATCCAGGCGAGAAGCGCTCGACCGTCAAACACCATACGAGCACCACAATAGGTAGCAGGTAATGAAGCCCTGATTTTACCGTCGGCCCAGGGTCGGGTACTTCTTGGATATCCATATCCATTGCACTTTCTGAGGCGTAGCGAGATGAGATTTTAATCAGAGCGACATAAGTCAGTAAAAGCGCAACCGTAACAATTGGAGTAGCGGCGTCACCAAACACCTCTTTGGTCCAACCAATGCCGTAGTAAACAACAGCGCTGAGAACGCAAAGCCCTAAAATAGTACCCGTAAATGAAAGTAAACTTTGCACCCATGTCGGTGTATGACGGCGAGGTAGGCCTTTCATTCCTGCTTTGCAGGCTTCCAAATGGACAATATAAATTAAGGCAATATAAGAGATAAGCGCTGGCAGTAGCGCCGCACGGATCACTTCAACATAGGAAATACCGACATATTCCACCATTAAAAATGCGGCAGCCCCCATGATAGGCGGGGTTAATTGGCCATTGGTGGAAGCGGCTACTTCAACAGCGCCCGCCTTTGTTCCGGGAAAGCCGACACGTTTCATCAAGGGAATGGTAAAAGTGCCGGTGGTAACTACGTTTGCAATCGATGAGCCAGACACTAGCCCTGATAAGCCTGAGGCCACAACCGCTGCTTTCGCGGGACCGCCTCGCATGTGGCCCAACAATGAAAAGGCTACTTTGATAAAATAGGAACCTGCGCCAGCTCGTTCAAGCATTGCGCCAAATAGAACAAACAAGAACACAAAAGAGGTGGAAACTCCAAGAGCCACCCCAAAAACCCCTTCAGTGGTCAGCCATAAATGAGACATCGCTTTGTTTAGGCTCGCTCCTTTATGAGCGATCACATCCGGCATGTGTGGGCCACCAAAGGTGTAGAGCAAAAAGAGTGCTGCGACCAACATTAGCGGTGGCCCTAACGCTCGACGTGTTGCTTCAAGTAATAGCACCATTCCTGTGACGGAGACCGCTATATCAATCAAGGTTGGCGCACCAGAGCGACCAGCCAACTCATTGTAAAATAAATAGATGTAAGCAGCAGAGAAACTGCCCGCCAATGCCAAAATCCAATCAATCAATGGAATGCGATCGCGTGGTGAGTTTTTTAACGCAGGGTAGGCAGTAAAGGCGAGAAAAACAGCGAATGTGAGGTGAATGGCTCGTGCTTGCGTATCGTTTAAGATGGCAAAGTTAAAAATAAAGGGCAGCGGTGAAGCATACCAAAGTTGGAATAGTGACCAACATAGTGGGACAAACCACAAAATGCGCCCCGGCAAGCCGTGAGGGTTTCTTGCGCCGGTATCAGATTGCGCTACCATTTCCTGCACATCGGTTGACGGAGTAAGTGTCTTCGTCATGTACGTTATCCTTATTATTGGCTGCCTACGTCTCGGTTGGTCACAGGGTCAATTCACTGCTAATGAGAAGTGGGCTATTGCGGAACAGAACAAAAGGTGGGTTGTTAAATCATTTAAAACCCAAATGTGCCCAGAGAGTCGTTGTGAACGTAAGAGGACAGGCCATCATCGCTGACCATAACGCCAAGGGATAAAGGGCATATCGCTCGTGACTGAAAGGGCAATCAAAGGAGACGTTCAGCCTCCTTTGATTCGGTATCGCTATTGTTGGTTTTCGCGATGCGAAATTATTTTAGCAGACCGATTTCTTTGTAATATTTTTCTGCGCCAGGATGAAGAGGAATGGAGATCCCCGCTTTCACCATGTCTTCTTTTTTCAAGTTAGCAAAGGCAGGGTGAAGACGTTTAAAGGTATCAAAATCTTCAAATACCGCTTTGACCAAATTGTATGCGACTTCATCAGACACATCAGTGCTTGATACCAAGGTCGCAGCCACACCAAAACTGGTTACATCTTTATCTGTTCCACGGTACATGCCAGCAGGAATCGTGCTGTAAGCGTAGTAAGGGTTATTGGCAACAATTTTTTCAATTTCAGGGCCAGTAGCAGAGACGAGTTTTGCATCGCATGAGGTCGTTGCTTCTTTGATTGAACCATTTGGATGGCCAACCATATAAATAAAGGCATCTATTTTATTGTCGCACAATGCTTGAGAGCGCTCAGAGCCTTTGAGCTCAGAAGCCAGTTTGAAGCTGTCATTGGTCCAACCAAATGCATCCATCACAACAGCCATGGTTGCCCTGTCACCAGAACCTGGGTTACCAATGTTGACACGTTTACCTTTCAAGTCAGCCACGTTTTCAATGCCTGAATCGGCGCGGGCAATGATATTAAAAGGTTCGGTATGAAGGGAAAATACTGCGCGCAGTTTTTTATTCGGGCCTTGCTCGGCAAATTCACTGGTACCGTTATAACCATGGTACTGCCAGTCAGATTGAACAATACCGAAATCGAGTTCACCTGCACGAATCGTGTTCACGTTGTAGATCGATCCGCCTGTTGATTCTACTGAGCAGCGAATGTTGTGATCTTTACGCCCTTTATTAACCAGCTTACAAATAGCACCACCTGTCGGGTAGTAAACACCAGTGACGGATCCTGTACCAATCGTAATGAACTCTTGTGCGCTTAACGTACCTGTACCCATGACCGCTGCTGCAATAATTCCAACTTTAATCAATTTATTCAATGCCATGAATTTTCCTTCCTTATTCATTATTAACCCCATAGATAATTGTTGTTACACCCTTCCCACCTGAAGTTGCTGTGGTGTTGGCTACGTTCGTTCACCCCAATCACAGAATTATCCATGCTTATGACGACTGACTCACTTGCCGCCTACCCGCAACTTCAAGTTGTTTGGGTATCGGGGGAGTTTCCTCATCTAGAAACGGCATCTTTTTCAATCCGTATGTTGAAAAAGTGGCTAAATAATACCAAAAAATCGACACATAATTACAGGAATGTTAAAAAATGTAGCGAAATTGGCTATCAATAAGCGTCATTGTCAGAGCCAAAATATGGCAATAGCTTGCCTATCAAGGAGTTATTCCTCTTTCTGCTGTGACAACTTATTGCTGAAGATGTGAAGAGAATCACGCCGACTTGACTCAGTGTGATTCTACTAGAGAGTGAGATGAAATACGTTTAGGGACAAATTACCCTGCGTAATCAAACAGATCACAGACTGAATCAAACAGCTGCTTTGTCGTTACGTTCAGTGTCGGTGTGATAAAAATGGTATCGTCACCGGCCACCACACCCAAGATGCCTTCTGATTTGCCCAGAGAATCAAGTAACCGAGCAATAAGCTGCGCCGCCCCTGGCCCGGTATGAATCACTACCAGCGCGGCATTGTGATCTATATCTAGCACTAATTCACGCAGTGAACTTGATACGGTTGGTACACCGAGTTCAGCAGGAAGGCAGTAGACCATCTCCATTTTTGCGTTGCGAGTGCGTACCGCGCCAAATTTAGTCAGCATGCGAGATACTTTGGATTGGTTGATATTATCAAACCCTTCATTACGCAGGGCATCGACAATGTCACCTTGAGATCCAAAACGTTCTTCTTTTAATAGATTTTTAAAAGCACGAACCAGATTATCTTGCTTATCATTATTGTTGCGCATAGTTATCGTCTTCGATTAGCCATTTATTGCTGCATATTCTCGCATAGCTATGCAGTCATCGCCAAATTATCGTCCAAAAGTGTCTAAAAGGTCACTGTAAACTTTTATGTAAAACTTTGGTCGAATGGCAACTTAACTCTTTGTCGGTAAAGATAAACAAGGTCATAATTGCCATCGGTGCTGTAGCACGATTTTAGCGAATTGCGCGAGGTCGCAAAGCTAGCGTTAATTGATTGTAATCATATTGTGATTGCTATAGTTTTCTAGCTTAAAAATACCCTACACAAAAACATCTATAAGAGATTTATTCTCAAGGAGAACTACGATGAAAGTAGCTGTTATTGGTGCCGCTGGTGGCATCGGTCAAGCCCTAGCACTTCTACTTAAAAACCATCTTCCTGCTGGTTCCGATCTGGCGCTGTATGACATCGCACCGGTGACTCCGGGCGTTGCTGCCGATCTAAGCCACATTCCTACTCCCGTATCGATCAAAGGCTATGCTGGCGAAGATCCAACACCTGCGCTTGAAGGTGCGGATGTAGTCCTTGTTTCTGCTGGTGTCGCTCGTAAGCCGGGTATGGATCGCGCAGATCTGTTTAATGTTAACGCTGGCATTGTGAAAGCATTGGCTGAAAAGATTGCGGTTGTCTGTCCGAAAGCCTGTGTGGGCATTATCACCAACCCTGTTAATACAACAGTACCTATTGCAGCGGAAGTCTTGAAAAAAGCAGGCGTTTACGACAAGCGTAAGCTATTTGGTGTGACAACGTTGGATGTGATTCGCTCAGAAACGTTTGTCGCGGCGCTAAAAGATAAAAACCCTAGCGAGATTATTGTGCCTGTGATTGGCGGCCACTCAGGCGTCACTATCCTTCCTTTGCTTTCACAAATTGAAGGGGTTGAGTTCACGGCTGAAGAAGTGGAAGCACTAACTAAGCGCATTCAAAACGCAGGCACCGAAGTGGTGGAAGCGAAGGCGGGTGGCGGCAGTGCAACACTGTCAATGGGTCAAGCGGCTTGCCGTTTTGGCTTATCATTAGTCAAAGCACTACAAGGTGAACCAGGTGTTGTGGAATGTGCCTACGTTGACGGTGGTAGTGAGCATGCTTCATTCTTTGCACAACCGATTAAACTCGGTAAAGAGGGTGTCGAAGAAGTGTTGAGCTATGGTGCATTGAGTGCCTATGAACAAGCCGCGTTAGATGGAATGCTGACAACACTGAAAGGTGATATTCAGCTAGGTGTTGATTTCGCCAAATAAAGAATAACCTTATCTTATACAAAAATGCCGCTTGCTCATCCAAGCGGCATTTTTTATGGTTTTTACCAATATTTTTGTATGATGATGCTTTGAACTGTGTAATATGCGGTTTTTTTTACTGAGCAGTGCATTATTTTCGTCGTGAACTTACAAACTTTTTGATCCCTAGCAATGAATTTGACTATTGACTCACTATCTCAGTGACCGCGATCACATAGGGATTGATGTCTGGTAAATATGTTCTCTAAAATAGCGCCTTCCTCTAATGTGTAAACACTCACTGGATAGTTCCCATGGATAATAAGCTTGGTTTGGGCTCACTGACAGCACTGGTCATTGGTTCAATGATTGGCGCTGGTGTTTTTAGCCTGCCACAAAACATGGCCTCAGTCGCCAGCCCTTTGGCGGTAATGATCGGTTGGGGGATCACCGGCGTTGGTATGATCTTTCTCGCGCTCTCTTTTCAACAACTTGCCATTCATAAACCTCATATTAATAGTGGCGTATTTGGTTTTGCTCGAGAAGGATTTGGTGACTTTGCGGGTTTTTGTTCCGCATGGGGTTACTGGTTTAGCGCCATGGTGGCTAATGTCTCTTATCTGGTAATTGTTTTTAGTACCTTAGGCATGTTGTTTGATACACCAGATAACGTGATGTTTGGGGCGGGTAATACGTGGCTTTCCATTGGGAGTGCATCGGTATTACTTTGGTTGGTGCATGCGTTGGTCAAAAAAGGAGTACAAACGGCCGCATTCATTAATCTGATTACCACCTTTGCTAAAATGATCCCTCTCGTGTTGTTCATCATTTGTGCCGCTTTTGCTTTTTCTTGGGACAAATTCACATTGGATTTTACAGGCTTACACTTCGGTGTTGGCCATGATCTGCTGGATCAAATAAAAAGCACCATGTTGATCACGGTATGGGTGTTCATCGGAATAGAGGGAGCGGTTGTTGTGTCAAGCCGCGCTCGCCACCGTGCTGATATCGGTAAAGCGACTATTCTCGGTTTGCTTACGGCGTTGACCATTTATGTATTGGTCACCTTATTGTCGATGGGCGTGATTAAACCGGTTGAATTGGCGCAATATCAGAACCCTTCAATGGCCAAAGTGCTGACGACTATTCTTGGTCCTTGGGGTGAGTACATTATCGGTGTTGGCTTAATTATTTCGGTGTGCGGTGCTTTTCTTAGCTGGACGGTCCTGGCCTCCGAAGCGCCATTTTTATGTGCTAGAGATAAGATGTTTCCTGCCATCTACGCCCAGCAAAACGAAGCGGGGAGCCCAGTAAAAGCGTTAACTCTAACCAATGTCTGCATTCAGGTCTCACTGA
The DNA here is from genome assembly GCF_029478525.1 of Vibrio sp. 1151_11. NCBI lineage: Bacteria > Pseudomonadati > Pseudomonadota > Gammaproteobacteria > Vibrionales > Vibrionaceae > Vibrio > Vibrio sp. 1151_11. Next base: position 61,204 of record NZ_SHMN01000024.1, read on the forward strand.
TTCTGGTGATGTACGCAGGCAGTACCTACGATACGCTGCTGATCTTCGCGTCAGAAATGATCCTTGTTCCCTATTTTTTGATCGGTGCCTTTACGTTAAAGATCGCGATTGAACAGAAGAATAAAGGCAAACTTCTGGTGATAGGTTCTTGTGCCACCATTTATGGGATTTGGCTTTTGTATGCCTCTGGCTTGCACTATTTGATGCTCTCCGCGCTACTCTACTTACCTGGGCTCTATTTCTACATGAAAGCCAAACGAGAGCAGGGCATTCATCCTTTTCAAGGCAAAGAAAAGTTAGGAGCTTGTGCTTTAACGATCGTGGCTGTTTTTGCATTTGGCATGATTTGGCAAGGCGGGTTTTAAATAACGCTTAGAATCAAAAAGAGCCTCAATTGAGGTAATGCCGATCAGTTAAGGCCAAAGTGATCGGTTGAACGATCCTTCAGAGCTGTCAAAATCCAAGTGTATTTAATGCACTTGGATTTTTTTATGGATGTTTCTCAAGCTCTAAACATAATTAATGA
>NZ_SHMN01000025.1:0-56908 GCF_029478525.1 Vibrio sp. 1151_11
AATGAATTGACTGTGCCAAAATCAAGTAAACTTGATTCTGATTGGTCACTCAGTTCATTGATAAATCTTTTTTGATTATCATCAACGAGTGCCCACACAGATTGATAGGTTTATATTGTTAAAGAGCTTGCTTGGATGCTTATCTAAAAGCATTCAAAGCGGACGAACATTCTAGCGATATAACCTTAAGTGTCAAACACTTTATCGATTATTTCTTTTAAACAAGTGTCCATCTGTTATCAGCAGAAGTAACTAGCACTGCCCTGACAACGAGGCGCATTATAGGTAGTTTAGAGAAGGACACAAGTCCTAAAATGAAACTTTCTCATAAAAACGAACTGACAGCTCACAAAAGAACCAATGAGAGTGATTTTCAAACAAAAAGGGCCATTTCTGGCCCTTTTGAATGTAAATGTTTAGTCTTGATGAGCAATAATTTGGTCATTGCTAACAACTAGCTTAACTTTTTTATCCGGTAGGATTCTTCCTGCCAAGATTTCTTTCGCTAATGGATTTTCAACGCTTTGTTGAATAGCGCGTTTCAATGGTCTTGCTCCGTAAACAGGATCAAACCCAACTTGAGAAATCAGCTCTAACGCTTTTTCAGATACCTCAAGCTGATAACCTTTCTCTTCCATTCGTTTACCAAGACGGGCTAATTGAATAGAAGCGATCGATTTAATTTGTTCTTGCGCCAACGGATGGAATACTACACTTTCATCCACTCGGTTTAAGAACTCTGGTCTAAAATGTTTACCTACAATCTCCATTACCTCTTTTTTAATGCCTTCATAATCCAAGCTTGCGAATTTTTCTTGAATTTGCGAAGACCCTAAGTTTGAGGTCATAATTACCACTGTATTACGAAAATCAACTGTGCGTCCTTGTCCATCAGTTAAGCGCCCATCATCTAATACCTGTAGTAGGATATTAAAGACATCAGGGTGTGCTTTCTCAACTTCATCCAACAAGATAACCGAGTACGGTTTACGACGAATAGCCTCGGTCAAGTAACCACCCTCTTCGTAGCCCACATAACCTGGAGGCGCGCCGACTAATCGCGCTACTGAGTGTTTTTCCATAAACTCAGACATGTCGATTCGCACCATGGCATCTTCACTATCAAACATAAAGTTTGCGAGTGTTTTACACAATTCAGTTTTACCCACACCAGTTGGCCCTAAGAATAAGAAGGAACCAATCGGTCTATTTGGATCAGATAACCCAGCTCGGCTACGGCGAATCGCATTTGATACCACTTCGACGGCTTCAACTTGTCCGATAACTCGTTGATGCAGCGCATCCTCCATTTGCAGCAGTTTTTCTTTCTCAGCTTCCAGCATTTTAGAAACTGGAATACCAGTTTGCTTTGAAAGCACTTCCGCAATTTCTACATCAGTTACTTTGTTGCGCAGTAAAGTCATCTCTTGCATTTCAGCTTGAGTTGCAAGGTCGAGCTGCTTTTCAAGTTCAGGAATTCGGCCATATTGAAGTTCTGACATACGGTTCAAGTCACCCGCTCTACGTGCGAAATCCATATCCATACGCGCTTGCTCTAATTCGGACTTAATATGCTGAGTACCCGAAAGCGCTGCTTTTTCCGCATTCCAAACTTCTTCCAACTCGGCAAACTCGCGCTCTTTCACTTTTAACTCTTCGTTTAACACCTGTAAGCGTTTTTCACTCGCTTCATCGTGTTCATTCGTTAGCGCTTGTTGCTCAATTTTCAGCTGAATAATTTTGCGCTCAAGCTTATCTAAAGATTCTGGCTTTGAATCTATTTGCATTCGAATACTTGAAGCGGCTTCATCGATCAAGTCAATCGCTTTATCGGGCAACTGGCGATCAGAAATATAACGGTGCGATAGACTCGCAGCAGCAACAATAGCGGGATCGGTGATCTCCACATGGTGATGGAGCTCATAGCGCTCTTTCAAACCACGCAAAATAGCTACTGTGTCTTCTACGCTAGGTTCATCAACCAGTACCTTTTGGAAACGTCGCTCAAGTGCCGGATCTTTCTCTATATATTGACGATATTCGTCTAAAGTGGTCGCACCGACGCAGTGTAGATCTCCTCGAGCCAGAGCGGGCTTAAGCATATTCCCCGCATCCATTGCGCCTTCGCCTCGACCTGCACCGACCATAGTGTGCAACTCATCAATAAAGAGGATGACATTACCCTCTTCTTTCGCTAGCTCGTTAAGCACCGATTTTAAGCGTTCTTCAAATTCACCACGATACTTAGCCCCTGCAACCAAAGACCCCATGTCTAATGACAATACTCGACGACCACGTAGACCTTCTGGCACTTCATTATTAATAATGCGCTGCGCTAACCCTTCCACAATCGCCGTTTTACCTACACCGGGCTCACCAATAATCACGGGGTTGTTTTTGGTCCGGCGTTGCAATACTTGAATGGTGCGACGAATTTCATCATCACGCCCGATGACAGGATCAAGTTTGCCTTGTTCCGCTCGTTCAGTTAGATCTATTGTGAATTTCTCAAGCGCTTGTCTTAGCTCTTCTGCATTTGGATCATTCACTTTCTGACCTCCACGCACTTTTTCTATTGCTTCAGAAACTTTTTTCTCGGTAAGCCCTATTTCTTTGAGTAATTGACCAAGCGCGCCCTTATCTTCTAGTGCGGCTAGCAAAAATACTTCCGAAGAAATGTAGGAATCTTGCCGTTTTTGCGCGAGTTTATCGCACAAATTGAACATAGTACCCATTGCGCTAGAAAGCTGAACATCACCACCGATACCGCTAACTTTTGGCAAACGGTCTAATATCTCACTGAGCTTCGAGCGCAATTGCATAACGTCCACACTTAACATAGTAAGAAGTGGACGAATTGGACTGCCATTTTGATCGAGCAATGCCACCATCAAATGAACAGGCTCGATATATTGATGATCACGGCCTAATGCCAATGATTGAGCATCAGAAATGGCAATTTGAAATTTGCTTGTAAATCGATCAAGACGCATACCAACTTTCCTCACCTTAATTGAGAAACTAATCTTACGTAGCTAAAGATGGCTACGCACTAGTGCTTTTTCAAGGGGCAAGTTAGGGAAGATTGATCTTGCGTAAGTTACTCTTCGATCCAAATAAATGAAGCTTGGCGACCTGTGATTCCGTCGCGTCGATAGGAATAAAACTGATGAGGATTATGGAAGGTACAAAGGCCGCTATCTGATATTTCTGAAACACCGCATTGATGCAACCTTAACGTGGCTAACTGTGCAATATTTGCTAGCCATTTTCCATTCTCTTGAAGAGAAAATGCGACCTTTGCTTTGGTATTTTGATCAACAAAGGCATGGTATACATCATCACCGACTTCAAATGCCGTAGGACCGATAGCAGGACCGAGCCAAGCAAGGATATCACTAGAAAATTTGGCGAGCGTATTTTCGAGTATCCCATTAGCTAAACCGCGCCAACCAGCATGAACTGCAGCCACTTCGCTGCCTTGGTGATTAGTGAGTAGAACAGGTAAGCAATCAGCGGTCATTACAGAACAAACCACATTATGCTGATGGGTAAAAACACCATCGGCACTCAGAATCTGCTGAGTAGGTTGAGTAACCTCTAGCACTTGTGTTGAATGCGTTTGTTCAAGCCAAATAGGTTCAGAGGGCATCGCCGCTTGCTGCGTTAGCCATTGGCGATTTTTTTCAACGGATAAAGGATCATCCCCAACATGCATGCCTAAATTCAGCCCTTGATAAGGAGCTAACGAAAAGCCACCGACTCTAGTCGAGGAGAAAGCTTTTACATGTTTAGGTGCATTCCAGTTAGGGATGATCTTCTGCATTAGAACTCGTCTTTTTTATTCAACTTAGTATCTACGCGTAAAGCTTCCGCCATAATGATCATATCGTCAGGTACTGGCGCATGAAATTCTAGCATTTCACCAGTCACAGGATGCTCAAGTCGAAGCATAACGGCATGCAAAGCCTGACGATCAAAACCACGGATCATATCGGTCAGCTCTTGCGTTGCCCCTTTCGGAATCCTAGCGCGGCCACCATAGGCGGTATCCCCAAGCAAAGGATGCTGTAAATATGACATATGCACACGAATTTGGTGAGTACGGCCCGTTTCTAAACGCAACCGAAGGCGAGTATGTTCACGGAAATGCTCGGCCACACGATAGTGAGTTACCGCTGGTTTACCCATCGGGCTTACCGCCATCAATGTACGTTTTGTTGAGTGGCGGCCAATCGGCTTATCGATCATCCCACCAGCAGTCATAGTACCGATCACAATCGCTTCATATTCACGCGTAATCTTACGCTTTTGCAACGCTCGAACTAAGTGTGTTTGTGCAGGAACCGTTTTAGCGACCACCATTAGACCAGTCGTATCTTTATCCAAACGATGCACAATCCCCGCACGAGGTACTTCTGCAATAGCTGGATAGTGGAACAACAGTGCATTTAACACTGTGCCATCTGGAGTACCCGCGCCTGGATGAACGACAAAATCTCGTGGTTTGTTGATGACCATAATATCGTCATCTTCATACACGATATTTAAAGGTATATCTTGCGCTTCCCAACGCTCTTCATCTTCAAGCTCGGCTTGGACCGTAATGATTTCTCCCCCCATGACTTTCGTTCTTGGTTTAGTGATCACCTCACCATTGACCTGAACTTTGCCTTCTAAAAGCCACTCTTTTAGACGTGAACGAGAGAAATCTGCGAATAATTCAGCGACAGCTTGGTCTAAACGTTGACCTAACTGGCTATCTTTTACTGTATTTGTTAATTCAATCTGCTGAGCCATATCGAACTTTTTTAAAAACCGTGAGACTAATAGCGTCTAGTATGGATAAAATATGGCGTCATTGTATCTGTTACTGCTAAGAAAGTAACGAAACGATTTGTAAAGCGATTACGCACTCAATTAAGAAGCATTAATTCAAGGAAACGACTCCTGTCATGAAACACCACACTTTATCAGGCTTACTCGCATTATCACTGTTATTTGGCTGTTCAAGCAGCGAAGAGATTGTCCCTGATGTGCCGCCTTCTGAATTATACTCAGAAGCACAAACCTCACTGCAAAGTGGTAACTGGTTAACGGCCATTCAAAAACTTGAGGCGTTAGATTCACGTTATCCCTTCGGCGCGTATTCAGAACAAGTTCAACTTGACCTTATTTACGCTTACTACAAAAACGATGATCTTGCGTTAGGTTTAGCGACCATTGAACGCTTTACCCGTTTGAATCCAACCCATGAAAAAATGGATTGGGTACTCTACATGCGTGGTTTGACGCATATGGCGCAAGATCGCAACTTCATGCATGACCTATTTAATGTCGATCGCGCGGATCGTGATCCAGAACCGGTAAAAGCTGCGTTTGCTGATTTTAAGAAACTGCTGCAACGCTACCCAACAAGCCCTTATGCAGAAGATGCTCATAAACGCTTATTCGCGTTAAAAAATAGGCTGGCTGAATATGACCTTGCCACAGCTGATTTTTACTTACGCCGTGAATCTTGGATTGCGGCCATCAACCGTGCTCAGGAGCTACAAAAAACGTATCCAGACACTGAAGCGGCTCGCAAATCATTACACATTCAGTTGGAAGCGTATAAACAGCTCAAACTGAACGATGCCATTGCCAGAACTCAAAAGTTAATTGCACTCAATCCACAATAGTTTGCAATAAGCTTAGGTACGCCATGAAAACCACTCACGCTTTGAGTGGTTTTTTTATTTGGAGTCGATGGGAATAATAACACGCCAGCAAAAGACGGCTGGAAAATGAGTGGTGCAGGGAAAACTGAAATAAAAAGGGAGGTGTTCAAAACATCGTTAGAATAAAAATCACAAAAAACACTTGAATAAGAAATGATCAGCGCTCTTTTTAGGCCGCAAAAACACCCTAAAAATGGGAAATTCTTAGCTTAATCTTTTAACCAATCTATCCAGATTGATAGGAATCACAAGCTTTTTCTTTACTCTTTGTCAGCACTCTTTGCGTGAGATCACGTTTAAACTCGCCCTTTGAAATCACATCCAATAAAGTGATCTGGATCACATTACTTTAGTATTAAATCAGTAATCTGAAGTTAACCCATGAGGGATGCAACAGAGGAAAACATCTATGAAAGTAACTATCACTGGTAAAAATATCGACATCACCTCTGCAATCCGCACTCACATTGAGAGCAAATTTAAAAAACTAGAAAAATGGCAAGTGGATATCATAGGATGCCAAGCTAGCTTTAGTGAAGAGCCTAATAAACAAAAAAGATTCGAAGCTATTATCACGGTACCCAAAGGACAATTAGTCGCTTCTGCAACCCACGAAGATCTTTACGCAGCTATCAATGAGGTAGAACAAAAATTAGAACGCCAACTCAACAAACTGCGCCATAAACCGGAAGCTCGTCGTACCGACAAACCGGAAGTAGAAGAAGAAGTTGAATAAAGTTTAATATGATGAAAAATAGCGCTTTCAAGCGCTATTTTTTTGCTTGACGCTCTACGGTTGCTTGCTTATTGTGTCTTTACATTCAAAGAGAAATCATCTTCTTATGCACTTAACCTCACTGTTCTTTTTTGACTTCTTTTTTCTCCAATAACCTTGGAGGCATGGTCGTTGACAGAAGATAAGTCAAAAACGAACAGGAAGCCTCCCACTGGGAGGCTTTTTTACAAGGACATTTTTATGACTGAAAAGCACTATTCACTTGAAGAGATCCGCTTGCGACTGAACGAGCTTGATGATCAACTGCTAAACCTACTGGCAGAACGTCGAAAGTTCAGCATTGAAGTCGCTAAAAGCAAAGTGGAAACCGCAAAACCAGTGAGAGATGCAATACGTGAACAGCAACTTTTAGTCAAATTGATTAATACTGGTAAAGAAAAATACAATTTAGATGCTCAGTACATTACTAAACTATTTCATACCATCATTGAAGACTCCGTCTTGCTACAGCAAGCATACTTGCAGAATCTAGCCAATCCGCAACTGAGCCGTAAACCGCTGGCAAGAGTTGCTTTTTTAGGTGCTAAAGGTTCTTACTCCCATCTTGCAACCCGTGAGTACTTCAGTCGTAAAAATACAGAGTTGATCGAACTCAATTGCGATCAGTTTAAAGAAGTCACTAAAACAGTTGAATCAGGTCATGCTGACTATGGGGTATTGCCGATTGAAAATACCAGTTCAGGTTCAATTAACGAGGTGTATGATTTGCTGCAACATACTACCTTGTACATTGTCGGTGAGCTCACTTTACCGATTGAGCACTGCTTGGTCGCCACCTCTGAATTACGTTTGGAAGAGCTTAAAATCCTTTATTCACACCCACAGCCCCACCAGCAGTGCAGCGAATTTTTAAGCCGCCTAAAAGGCGTTACACTTGAAACCTGTGCGAGCACCGCTGATGCGATGCAAAAAGTACAGCAGCTTAATCGCAACGATGTTGCCGCAATTGGCAATGCTTCCAGCGGTAAACTGTACGGCTTACAATCGATCAAATCTAATATCGCCAATCAAACAGAAAACCAGACTCGCTTTATTGTTGTTGCGCGAAAACCCGTGGAAGTCTCTACTCAAATTCCAGCGAAGACGACATTAATCATGTCGACATCGCAACAAGCTGGTTCACTTGTTGAAAGCTTGTTAGTGCTGCAACGCTACGGCATCAATATGACCAAATTGGAATCGAGACCTATTATGGGTAATCCTTGGGAAGAAATGTTCTATGTTGATCTTGAATCTCATCTTGATTCCATTGAAATGCAGCAAGCATTGAATGAGCTAACAAAAATCACTAAGCATTTAAAAGTATTAGGTTGCTACCCAAGCGAAAATGTTAAACCGACCCAAGTAAAACTTCAATAATCACATTTAAGTCAAATATTTGACAGAAGTCAGCTGACAGCCATCAACATAGTTCATATAATGCCCAATCATTTCACACATAATTAATCACTATGTTTTGGGCTGTCAGCCTACTTTGAATTCACGGAATATATTCCGCACGTCATAAGATATCTGTGACACTTTCATTGTGAACGATGCCCTTTTCCAATAAATAAGGTTCATCTACTTATATCATGATGAAAATCCATCCTTTGGCTTTAATGCTATTTCTGCTAGGCATTTCAGCGCACATTCGAAGCTCAGAGCTCAATATTTATTTGTGGGAAGACACTATATCACCGCAAATCGTTGATCAATGGCGGCAAAGTAGCGGCATCGATATTAATCTATATCATTTTGATAATGACGATGAACGCAGTCTATTGATGGTCAAAAGTGTCCAGCTGCCTTTTGATATTGTAGTGTTAGATAACGTATCAGCTCTTATCTACTCTCGGCTCAACACCTTTGAAGATCTGAGTGCTCTGCCCAATAGAAAGCATAATGATACGAAATGGAATCAAGCGTGCGGTAGCCACGCCGTTCCCTACTTTTGGGGAACCGTAGGCATCGTCTACAAAAAAAGTAAATTTCCAGCCAAACCCAAAAACTGGGCTGATCTCATCGACATGCCACCAGCACTCCAAGGCCATGTGGGGATGCTTCACGATACAGTTGAAACCCTGCTGCCAGCATTGTATGCCCAACAACAATCGCCAATTACAAATAACGATAATGCACTGAAACAGGCTTATCAAAAGATGCTATCCGTGAATCACAACATCTTAACCTATGAATATATATTGAGTTACGTCCGAAGCCATCCTGACAGTGATGGCTTAGATATGGCACTCGCATACAGCGGTGACCAATTTTCATTGAATAAGTATTTTGGCAGCAATGATTGGGATTTTGTCACCCCGCAAGGCCGACCCTATATTTGGGTGGATTGTTTAGCCATCAACAGCAATTCAAAAAATAAAGAGCATGCAAAAGAGTTTATAAACCACTTATTGAGCCCAGAAGTTGCCGCAATAAATGCAAAAGATATTAAAGCTGCGACACCAAACTTAAGTGCCCTAAATTTAATGCCAGATAGTTACCGAAATGATGCATCATTATTTCCAAACCCAGCTTTGTTAGAACAAGGCATTATTGATAGCGAATTGCTCCCTGCCGATATTAGTTTGAGAGCAAAAATCATTAACAGTATTTTGGAACAACATGAAGCTCAACAATAGAATTCTGTTGCTGATAACACCGGTTATTCTTCTCAGTGCAGTGGCATCTAGTTACATTATCTACTCCAATCAGAAAGATGCTTTGCTGAAAAGAGAAGAAAGCTATCTTCAACTGAGTATGGAAAAACTCGCGGGTCACTTTCGTCAAACCCAATACCTGGTGAATAGCTACGCTTACACCCTAACGAAAAGCGATATCATTCGTCATTACGTTGCACATGAGCGCAACCCTTATCGAGAGTTAGAACTGGTTGATAACTTTCAGCAAACATTGGAGATTCTCCAATCACAAGAAAATAATTTCATTGCGTTATCGATTTTGGATGGCAGCAAAAATGTTCTTTATTATGCCGAAAATAGTGGTGACCCCTTCGCTAAAATCGATACAAAAATTCTCAACCACATACAAGACACTTTCGATAACACACAGAAAACCTCTTATGTTGACTATACGACAAATTCCAGCGGTGAAGGTATTCTAGTTCGGTATGATGTTTTAGATACTCAAACACTTACGACACCGCTTAGCTATAACCGCGATAAAATTTTCTTTGTTGTTGTTTTCGTCGTACTAGAACCCTTTAATCGACTGATGAAGAAAATAGAATTTGATAACCGAAGTACCATTTTTTTCACTGACGCAGCGGATATTAAAAAGGTAGGATTAACGCAAACTGTTGAATTAAAATCAGATCTTTATGCCACGCTTGATCCTGCACAGTATCTAATTAACGACAAACTTTATGCCATTAAAAAACGGTTAGCGTTGTCGTTTGGAATATCGACTCTAGTGACTGTGTTGCTGCTTTTGTATTTATTATACCGGCATGTAATCAAGCCCATATCCCAATTAGATCAACAATTGAAAGAAGTAGAGAATAAGCAGCGTGACAATATCGAAACTCTCAAGAGTAACGATGAAATTGGCCGGCTATCCTCTCGTTTTTACGATATGTATCAGGAGCTTGATACCACATATAAGAAAACAAAAGCACTTGCCGAGTACGACCACTTAACAAAACTTGCCAATCGCCACCACTTTCAACAATCGGTAGAAAGAGTGCTAGCAAAAGCAAGACACACAGATAACATCTGGGTTTTGTATATTGATTTAGATAATTTCAAATACGTCAATGATAAATATGGACATCAGATTGGTGATGTATTGTTAGTCAATTTTGCACAACATATCGGCTCATTGCGCAACTTTTCCTTTGAAAAGTATCAAGTTAAAAGTTTAGCTGCTCGACTCTCTGGGGATGAGTTCTCAATTTTTATCTCTGCCCCTAGTACTTTTAAACAAACCGCAAGCGAATTTGCAAGCCAGTTACTGGCTCCACTACAAAATCAGCACAATTCACCACTCGGGAACTTCCCAATCACAGCAAGTATCGGCATAGCCACCTACCCAACCGATGGCTATACCTTAGAAAAATTATTATCTAATGCTGATACGGCCATGTATCAAGCAAAAAATGCTGGGAAGAACCAAATAGCTTACTACTCGCCAGAGCTCAATAAGGGTGTTCAGCGCAGAGCCAATATTGAGCAAGCATTACGCCGAGGTGATTTTGATCAGGAATTTAGCTTGGTCTATCAACCTTATTTAAATCGTGCTGGCAATACAGTCTCAGGATTTGAAGTTTTACTTCGTTGGGAATCCAACCTGCTCGGTACGATTTCACCAAAAGAATTTATTCCGATAGCCGAACAAACCGGGTTATTTGGCAACATTGATCGCTGGGTCGTCCGTTCAGCTTTCGAGGAGTTCCATGCACTGCAAGCGATGTTTGAACACCCTGTTCAGTTATCGATTAACCTTTCATCAGCAGAATTAAACTCTTTACAGTTAGCTCATTACATTCATAAACATGCGCAGGAGAATGCAGTTCCTCCCCATTTGATTGATTTTGAAATTACAGAAACTTTTTCTGCCAATTCAAAAGGTTTTCCACTGCTTCACGAACTATCGCATTTAGGCTACGGATTGGCGATTGATGATTTCGGTTCTGGTTACACCTCCATTACTCAATTGGTGCAATATCCAGTACAAAAAATTAAGTTCGATCGGCTTTTTTTAGATACACTCATCACCACTGACAATCACAAGATCATTAAGCCTTTGATCGAACTTTGCCACTCTCAATCAATGCAAGTCACAGCTGAAGGGATTGAAAGTAAAGAGATGCATAATTGGCTTGCTGATTACCAATGTGATTTCATGCAAGGCTATTATTTTGCCAAACCAATGCCATTAAATGCGTTGGTTTCATGGTATCAACAACAAAAAGAGTTAAACGCTGTTTATGAAAAATGTGATCATTGCCTCTCTTAACCCGGCCAAAATCAATGCAGTCAAAAGTGCATTTGAAAGTACCTTTCCGCAGGATACTTTCTCATTTAAAGGGGTGAGAGTGCCCAGTGGTGTCGCGGAGCAACCGATGACAGATGAAGAAACCCATCAAGGCGCACTTAACCGAGTACGAAATGCGAAAGAGCAAGATCCCACGGCAGATTATTACGTCGGGTTAGAAGCGGGCATTGAGAATACAGTGACTTTTGCATGGATGGTGATTGAATCCGCCACTCATAGAGGAGAATCGCGTTCAGCCAGCTTAATGCTACCACCTCAAGTATTGAAGCTGTTAAGCCATGAAAATGAGCTAGGCGATGTGATGGATAAACTGTTTGACTGCCAAAATATCAAACAGAAAGGCGGTGCGATCAGCCTACTCACTCATAACCAACTCACTCGCAGCTCGGTCTACCATCAAGCATTGATCCTCGCGTTAATCCCTTTTATCAACCCAGAGCATTTCCCTGCTAATTTATAAAAGGTTGGCAAACTCAAGGAACCCTTAAGACACCTTGAGTAGCAGAGCGGCTAATTGCGACTTTTCTTGTTCTGATTTACTTTTGAGCTCATTTGAGCCACGCGTAATGGTCGCAATTCCTACTCCGAGCAATTGGCTAATCTGCCGCTGTGATAACTCCCCTTTAAGTAGCTCACATAAGATGTTCGCACGCGCCACGAGCGCATCTCGCTCATCTGGGGTCATCATCATGGTGAGTAGCATTGCGTGCTGCTCTTGCTCTGTGGCTGATTTAACCAATTCCATTAGCTGCTGCCAATCAGTGTACTCAGGTTGGTGTGGCATGAATGTACTCGCAAAGTGATACGTTCCGCTATTGTAGAACTTTCACTTCGTATTGGAATTAATATTTTGTATTGAGCTCATCTTGGTTGAGAAATTCACCTTCAATCCCCATCAAATCTCGATAGTAAGTCTCAAACATCAAAATATTTTGCACATACCCGCGGGTTTCCCGAAAAGGGATCGCTTCAATAAAAGCGTAAGCATCTAACTTGCCTTGTGTTTTCTCTCGCCATTGATTGACGCGATTTGGCCCAGCGTTATAGGCAGCAAATGCAAAAATTCGATTGTCGCCGTATTGCTCTAATAATCCATTTAAGTAATGGCTGCCTATTTCGATATTTTTGCCCACCTCATATAGCTCTTGCTCATCGTTATAGGTCAGCTGATATTTTTTAGCCGTATACTTAGCCGTGCTCGGCATAATCTGCATGATACCACGAGCGCCAACGGGCGATTGAGCCTCAACATCCATTCCACTTTCTTGACGAGCAAGTGACATCAGCATAATTGGGTCGATGTCGTGTTTCTGGCCATAGAAGTTAAACCACCATTGATGGGCTAATGGAAAACGCAATTGTATGTTGTCCCACATCCGCGCCGAAATAGAGGCTGTCACAGTTAAACTATACCAACGTTGGGAGTCGGCGTAGGCCGCTAGCATCTCTTTTTCTTTTGTATCTGCACGATCGAGTAACCATTTCCATTCACTTTTTGCAGCAGCGATTTTATCTCGTTCAATCAGCTCTTGGATCCGTACTAAGGCTTTTTTATACGGCGTCAATAAATTAGGATTAAGCTTAATCGATGTACTGGGATAATTTACTGACTGTTTCACCATATTAGCGGCCGCGACACTGTAGAAATTACGTTGCCCAATCATCGCATTTAAACGTTGTAATCCTTTGGCTTCATCACCCAACGCAATATCAGCGCGCCCAAGCCAATATTGCCAACGTAAGCTGGCTTTTTCATCAGCAGGGAGCTGCTCTGTCCAGAATTTCACTTCATCCCAACGACCAACGGTCAGTGCCTTGCGGATCCTCTGCTCGAGCAAAAGACTGTTTGAGCTTTGCGCTATCACACTATCTCGCCAGTTTGCGAGTGCTTGCTCCTCGGTATCGAGCAATATTCTGGCTATATATTCTGCAATAGGACGCTGATAAGCATCCGCCAGTATTTTCTGATCGAGAAGAGTTTGGTACACACTTTGCGCAAGCTTTGCATCTTGGCGTGCTAGCTTTTCTAACGCAAATTGAATCGACTGCTGATTAAACGTGCCATCGGTGTATTGTTTAGCAAAAGTCAGCACATTTTCTGGCGAGCGGTAGAGATCCATCATCGCTTGCGCTGTCGCCTGTGATTTTGGCTTAACTAATTTTTTCTGTAAGTATTTCATTAGCGTTAAATTACGCCCATCAAACGCCAATAACATTCGTTTAAGCAACCAGTCATCGGTTAACCCGCCTTGCTCACTCCATGCGGTGAAGAGTGGATCACAGGCGTCAGAAATGCTACTGCCACTGAGCCATAGTTTTTGTGCGCCTTTGAACGCAATATCTCGCTGGCCTGTTTGGTAATGCGCATTGTAGTAATGACAGCGATAAGGCTCATCATTCGGTTCCACTTTTTGAAAATCAAGCAAGGTGGCCCATTTTCCTTTCGCCGCCAACGCATCTAGATACGGTGCTCGAATGCGGTTTGAAAACGGGAAATCTTGATGTGTATCGATAAAAACCTGAACCGCTAATGGCGGTTTATTACCAATATCGACCAGCAGAGATCGATAATCCAGATAAGGCGTCAATGGATAGTTTTTGATCTTATTTCTAATTTTTTTAGCTTCATCAACTTTATCTTCATCAAGCCACCTCTGAGCTTGATCGTACAGCTCTCGTTGACTATCCAAGTCCTCTATTGCGCCTGAAAACGCAGTGCCGCACACCAAGGAGCTCAAGGCTAATATTGATGATAACAATCGCTGCAGTCTTATAAAATGCATGAGCGCCATGTGCTCTCGTCCTATCCAAAGCAAGGGAATTTCCGTTTCATTACGCTGATTCTAGATAAAAAAGTAAAGGCCATAGATGTAAATAATATTAAATTCATAAAAGTGCGACATATGAACTTAGTAACTTAATCTTTCGTTACTTTTTTATCGATGAAAAACACCATCTAAGCTCTAAAAATTAGGTACCTAGTAACAAATGCGATCGCTTTGGTATAAAATGACCACTTTCTTCTGTTACTAAGATTAGGAACAATCGGCAATGGCTGAATACGTATATACCATGTCGCGGGTGAGTAAAATTGTCCCGCCTAAGCGTCAAATTCTCAAAGACATCTCTCTGAGCTTTTTCCCTGGAGCTAAAATCGGTGTTTTAGGTCTCAATGGTTCAGGTAAATCCACCCTGTTACGTATCATGGCTGGCATCGATACCGATATTGATGGAGAAGCACGCCCGCAAGCAGGATTGAAAGTCGGCTACTTGCCTCAAGAACCAGTACTGGATGAATCAAAAACCGTGCGTGAAGTGGTGGAAGAGGCCGTTTCTGATGTGGCTGGCGCACTAACTCGCCTCGATGCTGTTTATGCGGCATATGCAGAACCCGACGCCGATTTTGATGCGTTAGCCAAAGAGCAAGGTGAGCTCGAGGCTCTGATTCAAGCCAAAGATGGCCATAATTTAGAGAACGCTTTAGAACGTGCGGCCAATGCACTTCGTCTACCAGAATGGGATGCTAAAATCGCCGTTTTGTCTGGTGGTGAGCGCCGCCGTGTGGCGATCTGCCGTTTGCTACTTGAAAAGCCAGATATGCTGCTGCTTGACGAACCAACCAACCACTTAGACGCGGAATCTGTTGCTTGGCTAGAGCACTTCCTTGTCGACTATTCAGGCACAGTCGTCGCCATCACCCACGACCGTTACTTCCTTGATAATGCTGCTGGTTGGATTTTAGAACTTGACCGCGGTGAAGGCATTCCTTGGCAAGGTAACTACACCTCGTGGCTCGAACAGAAAGATGAACGCTTAAAGCAAGAATCATCTCAAGAGAGTGCTCGTCAAAAAACGATTGAAAAAGAGCTGGAATGGGTTCGTAAAAACCCGAAAGGCCGCCAAGCAAAATCCAAAGCACGTATGGCACGCTTTGAAGAACTTAATAATACTGAACATCAAAAACGTAATGAAACCAACGAACTCTTCATTCCGCCGGGCGAACGTTTAGGTGACAAAGTATTGGAAGTTCGTAACTTAACCAAATCGTTTGGTGATCGTGTACTGATTGATAATTTATCATTTAGCATGCCGAAAGGAGCGATTGTCGGCATCATCGGTGCTAACGGTGCGGGTAAATCAACGCTGTTTAAAATGCTAAGTGGCGTAGAGCAACCAGATTCTGGTGAAATTGAATTGGGCGCAACCGTGAAATTAGCCTCGGTTGATCAGTTCCGTGACAGCATGAACGACAAAAATACCGTCTTCCAAGAGATCTCTGAAGGGGCGGATATTATCAAGATCAACAATTTTGAAATTCCTGCGCGTGCTTACTGCTCTCGCTTTAACTTCAAAGGCGTCGATCAACAAAAAGTGCTCGGTCAGCTATCGGGTGGTGAGCGCAACCGTGTTCACTTAGCCAAATTGCTTAAAGCTGGCGGCAACGTCCTATTACTCGACGAACCAACCAACGATCTGGATGTTGAAACGCTACGCGCATTGGAAGAAGCGCTGCTGGAATTCCCAGGTTGCGCCATGGTTATCTCGCACGACCGTTGGTTCCTAGACCGTATTGCGACCCACATTCTGGACTACCGTGATGAAGGTGAAGTGAAATTCTATGAAGGCAACTACAGCGAATACACTGAGTGGTTAAAACAGACGTTGGGCGCTCAAGCGGCTGAACCACACCGCATTAAATACAAGCGTATGACCAAATAACTCTGTATTTGAAGTCTTTGGCCGCAATCTATTGCGGCCTTTTTGTTACTTGTACATCACGCATCACACAACAAGATGCAGGATTCGCGACACTGCCTTCAATTAGGTCTAAACTTAATGGGTATAATTTTTCAATGATCGATACAGAGCCGAAGCTGGCACAGGTCAACGCTCAACAAGAGAGAGTACCATGATTGAAAGACGTCGCTTTTCACGCATCATCTATCAGATGCCTGCCACCTTATTGCAAGGTAAACATACCGTCACCACAACGATTCAAGATTTGTCGCTGCATGGACTATTGCTCTCATGCCCTGACGCGGACAAATTAGTGCTCAATGAAATGGCACAAGTCCATTTCACACTACCAGACAGCGATGTCACTATTAATCTAGTCGCCAAGTTGATCCACATTCAAAACAACATTATTCGTGTCAGCATCAATCACATTGATATTGAAAGTATTGGCCATTTGAAACGTTTAGTTGAATTGAACATGGGTGATGAAAGTTTGCTCCATCGCGAACTGGAATACTTGTCTGATTTAGGGGATGAACCGGAAGAATGAGCGGCGGCCGTATTCACAACAACCGCACTCGCCGTTCAGACAGCCTTAAACACGATGAATGGCATCGTTCGCTTGTTTTAACAGGTTTTGACTTTCAAGCATAAATTGTTGTGAATAACTGCCAAACCAATCACTCACTTTGCTAAAGTTTTCCACAAAAGCTTGCTTCTCACGCCCGTCAAGTAAGGTTAACGCCTCACCAAAACAAGCATGAAAACGTTTTATCATCTCAACGTTCTCTTCCGATGAGAAAATGATATCGCCATACAAGTGAGGATCTTGACCAAAAAGCCGTCCAACCATCGCCAGTTCTAAACGATAAATCGGTGAACTCAGCTGCAGTAATTTTTGGATATTCGGATTTTCTTTAGAAAGATGTAAACCGTATACAAACGAAGTGAAGTGACGCAGTGCTTGGATCAAGGTCATGCCGTGATCGTGTTCTGCGGCATCAATCTGGCACAAACTCGCTCCCCATATCGAAAACTGTTTTAGCAACCACTGATAACTCTCTTCTCCTCGCCCATCGCAATAGACGATCACTTGCTTGGCCATACTAGGGACATCTGGGCCAAACATTGGGTGTAATCCAACCACTGGGCCAGAGTGTGTTTTAAGCATCGCCTGTAGAGGCTTAGACTTAATCGATGTGAGGTCGCACAAAATACAATCGGCAGGCAAATGAGCAAGTTTTTCAATCACACCGACGGTTAAGTGAATAGGAACCGTCACTACAACCAAACCGGCATCATGCAGTATCTCATCGGCTTGATGCCAATCTTTACTGCCTAATACTTTCACCTGATAGCCCGACAGTTTGAACATACGGCCAAATAAGCCACCAAGTTGACCATGACCGCCAATAATCACCACAGAGCGCAGCTCTGGGTTTAAGCACTTAAAGCCAGAATCCTTTTCACTGGCATAAGATTCACGCATAGTACGGCGCAAAATATCTTCAATCAGTTGTGGCGGGACGCCTTTTCTTTCCGCTTCAGCGCGGCGAGAAGCCAGCATCGCCGCTTCTCGATCGGGAGCATAAATCGGTAGACCATGTCGGCTCTTGACTTCCCCCACCTTTTCAACCAAAGCTAATCGGCGTGCAAGCAGCTCGACCATTTGTTTATCGACAGCATCAATTTGATCACGTAATTCGTTAAGTTCAACAGCCATGGCACTTCCCTTTATTCACCTTTTTTTAGGCGATTTTCTAAGAACGGAACGAGCTCTTGATGAGCATGTCGTAATAGTGCCTCAGTTGATGGCCAATTAATACAGGCATCCGTAATCGATACACCGTATTCCATTTCGTTGCGAGGAAGGTCAGAAGATTGATTACCTTCATTGAGGTGACTTTCAATCATCAAACCAATAATAGACTGATTTCCTTCACGAATTTGATGAATCACATCTTCAGCGACTAACGGCTGACGACGGTAATCTTTACGTGAATTAGCATGGCTGCAATCCACCATTAACGACGCATCCAATTTATGTTTTGCCATCTCTTGCTCACACTCGGTGACCGACACTGAATCGTAGTTGGTTTGCTTACCGCCACGTAAAATGACATGTCCATTTGGGTTGCCTTGAGTGGTAAGTAAGGCCACTTGCCCTTCACTATTAATGCCCATAAAGCGGTGGCTGGATGACGCCGCCTGCATCGCATTGATTGCCGTTGCTAAATTGCCATCGGTGCCGTTTTTAAACCCAATCGGCATCGACAAACCACTGGCCATTTCCCGGTGTGTTTGGGATTCCGTAGTGCGTGCACCAATCGCCGCCCAACTGAATGTATCAGCTAAATATTGAGGGCTGATCGGATCAAGCGCTTCGGTCGCCAGAGGGATCTCCATCTCCGCTAGCTCAACTAACAATTGACGACCAACGTGTAAACCATGTTCGATATCAAAACTGCCATCAAGATGAGGATCGTTAATCAGCCCTTTCCAGCCAACCGTTGTACGCGGCTTTTCAAAGTAAACACGCATGACAATGTACAGTTGATCACTCAACTGCTCTGAGAGTGATTTCAAGCGCTTTGCGTACTCTTTTGCCGCATCAATATCATGAATAGAGCAAGGACCGCACACCACCAGTAAACGGTGATCTTTTTTATGGATAATATTGGCAATTGTCTGACGAGAGTGTTGAATGAACTGGCGAGCTTGATGACTGAGCGGCAGCTTAGCTTTTAATTGTTCCGGAGTGATCAGCACTTGCTCATCACTGATATTAATGTTAATTAGTTCACTTTTTTGCATCTCATCACCTGTAATTATTTGTTTACACAAAATCTTTTTGCATACCTAAACACCAATAAAAGACAAATTAACAGGCTTTAAAAACATTTCAAGTGTAAATTTAAAAAAACATCACGTGTAAAAATAAAATTACACGCATATTTATCTTATCTTAAAACGAAAAATATAAGCTGACGCGTATTTTATTCTCTCTATCTCACCTAAAATAGTGAGGATGAATCGTAAATCATACCCAAAGAGATTGGTGTTACAGTCTGGCCATCCGTACATAAATCCTAATGTATATAGAAAACTCTACGCTTAGGAAAATGAACAAAGCCAATACTACTGTAGCTTCAAGTGAAAAGGGGATCACCAAACCAACGGGTTTTTGACATGGATTTAATTCTTTCCTTACTGCAACAGATGTGTGTTTACCTCGTTCTCGCTTATATGTTGAGCAAAACACCCATTTTCTTGCCACTGCTTAACATTTCCAGTCGAATTAGCCACAAAATCAGTACCTATGTTTTGTTTTCCCTCTTTTGCATCATGGGCACCTATTTTGGTTTGCAGATCAACGATGCGATTGCCAATACGCGGGCAATAGGTGCCGTTATGGGTGGGTTATTTGGTGGCCCCATTGTGGGCTTTGCGGTTGGATTTACTGGCGGTATGCATCGCTACACTTTAGGCGGTTTTACCGATGTGGCATGCGCCATTTCAACCACTGCAGAAGGGTTGATTGGTGGATTGCTGCACACCTATTTACTGAGAAAGGGCAAAGGGCGACTCCTGTTTAGCCCCAGCATTGTCTTTGCCGTAACACTGTTTGCTGAAATCGTGCAAATGTTGGTGATTTTGTTAGTCGCTAAACCATTTGTTGATGCGTACGCCTTAGTCTCGACCATCGCCGCGCCCATGATCATCGCTAACTCAGTCGGCGCAGCGCTATTCATGAGCATTTTACAAGACAGAAAAACCATTTTTGAAGAGTACTCCGCCACCTTTTCTCGTCGCGCACTGAATATTGCTGAGCGTTCAGTTGGCATTTTGGCCAACGGTTTTAATCCACACAATGCAGGTAAAGTCGCTCGAATTGTTTACGAAATGACCAATGTTGGCGCGGTATCCATCACCGATAGAGAAAAAATACTCGCGTTTATCGGTATCGGTGATGACCACCACAAACCCAATACGCCGATCTCATCACAAAGTACACTGGATGCGATCACCAAAAACCGCATTATTTACCTCGACGGAAAAGATTCCCCTTATCAATGCTCACTCTCTAAAAACTGCAAACTCGGTTCAGCGTTAATCATTCCACTTAGAGCAGGTGATCGCGTAATTGGAACCATAAAGCTGTACGAGCCGAAGCGTAAGCTTTTTTCAACCATTAACATGTCAATGGCGGAAGGGATTGCACAATTACTGTCGAGCCAAATTCTGTACGGCGAATACCAACAAAAGCAGATGCTGCTTTCTCGCGCCGAGATCAAACTGCTGCATGCTCAAGTCAACCCTCACTTTCTGTTTAATGCGCTCAATACCATTAGTGCCATCACCCGCCGTGATCCCGACAAAGCGCGAGAACTTATCCAGCATCTTTCGCACTTCTTTCGTAGTAACCTCAAACAAAATATTGAGACCGTAACTCTTAAAGAAGAGTTAGCACATGTCAAAGCTTACTTAACCATAGAGCAAGCGCGTTTTGCCGATCGCCTTGAAGTGGATATTGCCATCGATGATGCATTACTGCTTGAGCGCAATGTACCCAGTTTTACTCTACAGCCACTGGTAGAAAATGCGATAAAGCACGGCACCTCTAACTTGTTAGAAGGCGGGCGGGTACGAATCTACAGCCAAGTGCAAACGGAAGGATACAAAATTGTAGTGGAAGATAATGCGGGCAGTTACCAAGCTCCGAATGAAGATTACGATGGTTTAGGCATGCAAATTGTCAATAAACGCTTAACTAATAAATTTGGCGAACAAGCCGCACTAAAAACGGAAGTATTGGCTAATCAATACACACGAATGAGCTTTCTCATTCCTCATCAAGGATTTAACTAAGGGAATAACATGCTATCGGCACTGGTTATTGATGACGAACTACTCGCTCGGGAAGAACTGACTGAGCTACTAGAAGAGACGGGCGATGTTGATGTGATTGGTCACGCCAGTAATGCGATCGAAGGGTTAAAAAAAATCAATCAGCTAAAGCCAGACGTGGTGTTTCTCGACATCCAAATGCCACAAGTTACTGGCATTGAGCTGCTAGGGATGCTTGACCCAGATACGATGCCCAATGTGGTGTTTGTCACCGCTTATGATCAGTATGCACTGCAAGCGTTTGAGGAAAATGCGTTTGATTATCTACTCAAGCCAGTTGACCCTGAGCGCTTAAAGAAAACGCTGCAACGTTTAGTTCGCCAAGGGCACAAAAAGCAGGATTTTTCGATTTTATCACCAGCAGGGTTAGATCAAGTTCCCTGCATTGGATTAAATAGAATTGTGATCATTGCCACCAAAGATGTCGAGTTTGCTTTGAGCGACATCAGTGGTGTTCATGTGCAAACCCATTTACAACGAGCCACCAGCCAATTAACGCTCAAAATTTTGGAAGAAAGAACGCCACTGGTTCGTTGTCACCGCCAGTATTTAATCAATACTAGGGCCATTAAAGAGATCAAATTATTGGACAATGGGCTGGCGGAAATCATCACCCTGAGTGATCACAAAGTGCCCGTCAGCCGACGTTATCTAAAA
Source organism: Vibrio sp. 1151_11 (assembly GCF_029478525.1). Lineage (NCBI taxonomy): Bacteria > Pseudomonadati > Pseudomonadota > Gammaproteobacteria > Vibrionales > Vibrionaceae > Vibrio > Vibrio sp. 1151_11. The sequence goes on from NZ_SHMN01000025.1 coordinate 21,814, forward strand.
AATTTAAAAGAAGTTCTGGGTTTTCACTAACCGCAACGAATAGAAAATAACGGCGCTGAAGCTTTCACGCACAGCGCCATTTTTTTACTCACCAAGCAGTCGTTTCATCGCTTCTGAAGCTTGCTTCCACTGTTCAGTACTTTGCAGTTGAGGAAGATTAAAAGCACGACGTTTGAGTAGAGACTCAGCCGCTGGCACATCCAAAATCGGCAAATTATCCAATACTTCAATTTGAGCTGCGCGTTGATTGCACACTAAAATCATGTCACATCCAGCGGCTAGCGATTGATGCGCGCGCTCGGCAGGACCGCCCATGACAGATGCCCCTTCCATTGTTAAATCATCAGAAAAGACTAATCCTTTGAACCCTAACTGCTGGCGAAGTACTTGCTTCAACCAAAACGCAGAACCGCTGGCAGGTTGATCATCATAGTGAGGATAAATCACATGTGCAGGCATCATGGCATCGAGCACTCCAGCTTCAATCTGCGCTTTGAATATTGCCATGTCCTCTTCCATCACCGTGCTGCGCTCATCGTAGGGCGTCTCAAGATGCGAGTCAGCGATTACCCCACCGTGACCGGGAAAGTGTTTACCTGTTGTTGCCATGCCAGCCTCTTTCATGCCTTGCATATAGGCTGAACTGTGGCGAATGATGCTCTGTACATCATCGCCAAAAGCACGATTACCAATCGCTTTACACGCATGACCTTTATCCAATACAGGAGCAAAGCTGAGATCAATATCATGAGCAATCAACTCCGCCGCCATCAGCCAGCCACCTTGGCGAGCTAATGCTTCACCATTATTCTGCTTAGCATACTGCTGCGCGGCAGGGATCAGCGAAAACCCATCACGAAAACGCTGTACTCGCCCACCTTCTTGATCGACACCAATTAAAATCGGACGTTTTGCTGCGTGGCGAATCGCTTTATTAAGCGCAAGCAACTGCGCGTTATCGTGATAATTACGCGCAAAAAGAATGACCCCGCCGACAGTGGGATGCTCAAGAATCTCTTTGTCTTCAGCGCTCAATTCACAGCCTGCCACATCTAGCCACAACGGTCCCATGCTCACTCCAAAAATTTACTTAAACAGTTAATTTAACGAGGTTATTCGCTTTGAATTTCTATTACAATGATTTTGTTTTCGAGTTGAAGGAGAAGCGAATGAAGAGCATTGAACGCTACATTGGTGTGATGTCTGGCACCAGCATGGATGGTGTCGATACAGCGCTGGTCGAAATGGATGGCAACCAAATTCGTTTATTGGCTCACGCTGATTTCCCAATGCCAGAAGATCTCAAACAGCGTTTGCTGAATGTCTGTATTGGGCAATCAACCAATGTGCAAGAGATTGGCGAGTTAGACCACTTGCTCGGCCATCTGTTTGCTGATGCAGTCATCGCTTTACTGGCTCAATCAGGCTATCAAGCGTGCGATATTCGCGCGATTGGCTGCCATGGCCAAACGGTTTTTCATCAACCCAACGGTAATACGCCTTTTACGATGCAACTCGGTGATGCCAATATCATCAGCAGCAAAACTGGCATCGACACGGTGGCTGATTTTCGGCGCAAAGATATGGCGTTCGGCGGCCAAGGAGCTCCATTAGTCCCTGCATTTCACGACACCATTTTCAAATCAACCGATTCGAGCGTTGTAGTACTCAATATTGGCGGCATCGCTAATATTTCGGTACTGCGGCCGCAGCAAAAAGTATTAGGCTACGATACGGGCCCGGGCAATATGTTGATGGATGCGTGGTGCTTTGAACAGACAGGCCATAAGTTTGATGATAATGGCATGTGGGCGAGATCGGGAAAGGTACACCAACCACTACTCGAACGTCTCAATCAAGAGCCGTACCTTGCGTTGAATGCACCGAAAAGTACGGGTCGCGAGCTGTTTAATCTCCCTTGGCTTCAGCAGATATTGGCTGAGTTTTCGTTAGCAGCAGAAGATGTGCAACGTACACTCTGTGAATACACAGCACTCACCATCGCCACGCAAGTCGCTCACTATCAATGTGGGCCTGCGCCGGAATTGCTGCTGTGTGGCGGCGGCGCCCGTAACCCGCTATTGGTAGAACGTCTGCAGGCCCATTTAGCACACTGGCGCATCATGCCCACCAGCGATAAAGGGGTGGATAGTGACTACATGGAAGCGATGGCTTTTGCTTGGCTTGCTCAACGTCGTCTGCATAATTTACCCAGCAATCTACCAGAAGTAACCGGAGCAAGCGCTCTCGCTTCGTTGGGTGTGGTCTATTTTGCTCATTAATAAGTAAGGAATGGTATGACTAATGACGCGCTGCTCTCTGCGCTTTCTCACCTTATTTCCGAAGGTCGCAATCCTGACACAATGGATATTGACCTACTATCAGCACAAGAAATTGTAGAACGGCTCAATCAACAAGATAAACACGTTCCGCTGGCCGTCGAAAAAGTCCTTCCGGAGATCGCCTTAGCCGTGGATCGAATTACCTATGCATTCAAACATGGTGGTCGATTAATCTACATTGGCGCAGGAACCAGTGGTCGATTAGGCGTTCTTGATGCATCAGAGTGCCCTCCAACATTTGGGGTTAGCGATCAGATGGTGATTGGTTTGATTGCCGGTGGGAAAGAGGCCATGTTCAGTGCTAAAGAAGGGGCAGAAGATTGCGCAGAACTCGGCATTCAAGATCTCAAAAGTATTCATTTTACGGATCAAGATGTGGTTGTTGGCATTGCCGCTAGTGGGCGCACACCTTATGTCATTGGTGCCTTGGAGTATGCTAATGATTTGGGCGCGACAACCATTGCCCTATCATGTAACCCGGATTCCCCGATTGCAGAATTGGCGCAAATAGCCATTAGCCCTGTCGTTGGGCCAGAAGCTCTGACCGGTTCAACGCGCTTAAAATCCGGTACAGCGCAGAAGCTGGTACTCAACATGCTCACCACCGCTAGCATGATCCGTCTTGGTAAGAGTTACCAAAATTTAATGGTCGATGTTAAGGCCACTAACCGAAAACTCATCGCCAGAGCGGTGCGAATTGTGATGCAAGCAACCGACTGTGAACGCGCTGAGGCTGAAGACTTATTAGCCCAAAGCAACAACAATGTAAAAGTAGCGATATTGATGCACTTGACGGGGTTAAGTTATGCAGAAGCTATGGATAAATTGACTGAGTCTGATGGTTTTCTTCGCCGGGCAATGGAAAGCGAATAAGAGAGCCGCTAGCGGCTCTCAATCAAAAAGTCAGTTAGAAAACTCATTCCAACCCCGTTGCCATTCCATGCGAAAGCGCTGTGCTTGCTCGGTTCCTTCGCACGCACCTTCATAATAGAGTCCTGACAATCCAATTTGATAGGCGAAATTGGGGTTACAATACTCGCTTAGCCCTTTAACGTATCCCGCTTCGTAATCGGCTTGTTGCACCGAACCCAGCTCAGAAAGCTTTTTATAGCTGCGCTGAGTATGACCTGTGACTCCATCTTGATAACCAATTTGTTGCCAATCTCCGTTTTGTGCTAATTCGGCATCAGAGGCCGCACACCCAACCATCAATATAGCAGCGCACAGTACACTTAACTTTTTCATTATTGTCCTTAAGTTCTTATTTTCATTCGATTAGCCTAGCAGATTGCTTGTAAGATGCCACTCATTGCCTCCCAGCAGCAAAGCATTATTGATCCAGATGATGAGACGAGCCTTAAACCACTTATTGTGTGAAATAGCCACTTAACTGGCTATAGTGCCGCTCACTGGAAAAGCAGATGTTTCTCGTCACAGAGCCCTTTATTATCCACAGTGAGCTTAATTCATTCATAAAGGACAATTGCTATGATGTGGTTTCTTACCTGTGTCGCAGCCCTACTGGCCGGATACTTTATCTACGGCGCTTTTGTAGAAAAAGTATTTGGTATTAACGAGAACCGTAAAACACCGGCCCACACCATGAGTGATGGCGTGGACTATGTTCCTATGTCGACCAAAAAAGTCTACTTGGTACAATTGCTTAATATTGCTGGCGTAGGCCCAATTTTCGGCCCAATCATGGGCGCACTCTATGGTCCTGCAGCAATGCTGTGGATTGTCGTCGGCTGTATTTTTGCAGGTGCGGTGCATGACTACTTTTCAGGCATGTTGTCGGTACGCAATGGCGGCGCTTCAGTGCCTACCATTACCGGCCGTTACCTAGGCAATGGCGCCAAACATTTTATGAACATTTTTGCCATTGTACTGTTACTGCTTGTGGGGGTTGTTTTCGTTTCTGCGCCTGCGGGGATGATCACCAATCTGATTAACGAGCAAACGAGTCTAACGGTGAGCATGACCTCAATGGTGGTGATCATTTTCGCTTACTACATTCTTGCCACCATCGTTCCTGTCGATAAAATCATCGGCCGCTTCTACCCACTGTTCGGCGCATTGTTGATCTTTATGTCGGTTGGCTTAATGACCGCGATTGCGCTTTCCAGTGAACACACTGTGATGGGCGGTTTTGAAATGAGCGACATGTTCAGCAACATGAACCCGAACGACCTACCACTTTGGCCAGCGCTCTTTATCACGATTGCTTGCGGTGCTATCTCTGGTTTCCATGCAACTCAGTCGCCATTGATGGCTCGCTGTATGGAAAATGAAAAAAATGGCCGCTTCGTGTTTTACGGTGCCATGATTGGTGAAGGCATTATCGCACTTATCTGGTGTGCGATTGCACTCTCTTTCTTTGGCTCATTGGAAGGATTATCAGAAGCGGTGAAAAACGGCGGCCCAGGTAACGTTGTGTACAGCGCATCCTTTGGCTTATTAGGTGTGTTTGGCGGCATCATCGCCTTCTTGGGTGTGGTTATCCTACCGATCACCTCAGGCGACACTGCATTTCGCTCTAGTCGTTTGATCTTAGCTGAATATTTCAATATGGAACAAAAAACGCTGCGTAATCGCTTGTTCATGGCACTGCCGCTGTTTGTTTTGGGTGCCATTCTCACTCAAGTGGATTTCGGTATTATTTGGCGCTACTTCGGTTTTGCCAACCAAACCACAGCAGTAATGATGCTTTGGACCGCTTCCGCCTATTTACTACGCCACAACAAACTGCATTGGATTGCGACTATCCCCGCGATGTTTATGACCACGGTTTGTGCCACCTTCATTCTTAATAACAGTGCATTAGGCTTTGGCTTACCGATGCAAGCATCAACCATTGCCGGTATTTTGTTCTCACTGTCCGTAACCATATATGTAATTAGAATCTCCAAAGGTAAAGGCGACATCGAACTTACCGATGAAGAAAAACCGAAAGCAGTCACAGAAACTGCATAGTGTGAATGACGCTTCGCTTGCGTTATAGAAAAGGGCTTCCATTTGGAAGCCCTTCTTCTTTTATTAGTACGTCTAATTCAAATACTTTTTATTGACTAGTCGATTTGCTTGATTTGCAGCTCTTTGGGCACTTCAAAAAACATGTTCTCTTCTCGTCCAAGCACTTCTTCAACCGATTGAGCACCAAGCTCTTTAATTCGATCTAGGATCTGATTCACTAATGCTTCGGGTGCCGATGCGCCGGCCGTGACGCCAACGGTTTTCTTACCATCAAACCACGTTGGATCAATATCTTCAGGGCAATCAATCAAGTAACCCGGCGTTCCGAGCTTTTCCGCCAATTCTTTTAAACGCGTAGAGTTTGATGAGTTTTTCGAGCCCACCACCACCACCAAATCAACATCCAATGCAAGTTGACGCACCGCATCTTGGCGGTTTTGTGTCGCGTAGCAGATATCATCTTTACGTGGTCCCTGAATATCAGGAAACACTTCACGCAATTTATCAATCACATCGGCTGTTTCATCCACCGACAAGGTGGTTTGGCTAACATAATGTAAATTAGTCGGATCTTTAACGATAGCTTTTAGTGATTCAACATCTTCCGGTTTTTCAACCAAGTACATGCCGCCTTTTTTACTGGCGTATTGGCCCATGGTTCCTTCCACTTCAGGATGACCTGCATGGCCAATCAGCACTACTTCCATACTGCGGCGACTGGCTCGAGCCACTTCCATATGCACTTTAGTCACCAAAGGGCAAGTGGCATCAAACACGGTTAATGCACGCGCTTTCGCTTCAAGTCTCACCGCTTGCGAAACGCCATGAGCAGAAAAGATCACAATATTGTCATCAGGTACTTCGTGTAAGTCCTCAACAAAAATGGCCCCGCGCTGCTTCAGCCCTTCCACCACAAAGCGGTTATGCACCACTTCATGTCGTACATAAATCGGAGGCTGATACAGCTCAAGTGCGCGTTCAACGATGCTGATCGCACGATCAACACCGGCGCAAAAACCACGAGGGTTGGCTAACAATATTTTCATTTCATTGCTCATTGAATAGGGTTATCGCAAGTTGCCAATTATTCTACAGACAAAATTTCAACATCAAAAATGACATCTTGTCCTGCAAGTGGGTGGTTAAAATCAACCGTTACCGAATCGCCCGCAATAGCGGTGATAATACCAGGAATTTCTAAGCCATCGCGGCCACTAAACGCCATAATCGTGCCAACTTCCACCTCAGTATTACCGGCAAATTTGGCGCGATCCATATGATGGATGTTATCTGGGTTAGACAAACCAAACGCGTCTTCGGCTTTTAACTCAATGGTTTTGGATTCTCCGGCACTCAGACCGATTAAGCACAACTCAAAATTGTCGCTTAGACTGCCATCACCAATAACCAATTTCGCTGGTTTGCCCATATTATGAGTGCTATCCGCAATAGAGCCATCTTTTAATTTAATGGTGAAGTGTAGGGTTACCGCACTGTTTGCTTTTATTGTCGTCACGTGATTTCTCTTTATTTATTTTAGTGTGGAGACAAGGCATCCATAACGACATAAAAATGCCCGTTTTTAGTACGCCTATCACCACCGTATTTTTAGAGATGAAGAGTAAACAAAAAGCGCCACCTGAATCAACAGACAGCGCTTAGGGTTATTCAACTATTTTAGCCATTATGAGTGCGCATCGTCTTTTTTACGAAAGCCATCAAGGATAATCATTGCTGCACCAAGGCAAATGGCACTGTCAGCCAAGTTAAACGCTGGCCAGTGATAATTACCCCAGTAGAAATCAAGATAATCAACCACAAAACCGTGCACGATACGATCAAACACGTTGCCGATTGCGCCACCAATAATCATGGCATAAGCGATATTATGCCACTTCTCTTGCGCAGGCAGCTTACTCATCCAGTAAGTGAGGAGCCCCGTCACCGCAAAGGCAATAGCGGTAAACAACCAACGTTGCCAACCCGCTTGATCGCCTAAAAAGCTAAATGCCGCACCATAGTTATGTACATAAAGTAGGTTAAAAAAAGGCATTACTTCGATGCGATTTGCCCAACCATACCCCATGTTATCCATGACCATCAGCTTTATACCGACATCAAGGGTAAAGACCAGAAGCGCTAGCCATAGCCAGCGAACTCCTGATTGTTTCCAAGTAAGCGTCTGCTCTGCCATATTGAATCCCAATATTATTAAGCGAACTTACGAACTTCGCCTTCACCATCCACGTTCGACACACAACGGCCACAAATAGTTTCATGACCAGTGATAGTGCCAACGTCAGGAGTATGATGCCAACAGCGATCGCACTTCTCTGCTTCGGTTGCGCTCACCAACACAAACAAACCTGCAGTTTCCGTTGCTTGTGCCGCATCGCTTTTCTCAGCCAGAGGCTTCACTATCGCTTTTGATGTCAGCAGTACAAAACGCAGTTCATCTTCAAGCTTGTTTAACTGAGCCACTAAAGCGTCATCAGCAAACAGCACCACTTCAGCTTGTAATGAGCCACCAATGATTTTTTCACTACGAGCAGTTTCAAGCAACTTGTTCACCGAGCTACGAACTTTTTGCATCTCTGCCCAAAATTCATTGTTCAACTCTTCGCCTTCAGTTAACCCAAACAGACCTTCAAACCACTCACCCGTGAAGACAAATTTTTCACGCGGCTCGCCGTTAGCTTGCATCGCTGGCATTTCGTTCCAAATTTCATCAGCCGTAAATGACATGATCGGTGCCATCCAACGAACCAAAGCCTCAACGATGTAATACAGCGCCGTTTGACAGCTACGCTGTGCATGTGCACCCTGCTTAGCGGTGTATTGGCGATCTTTAATCACATCAAGGTAGAACGAACCCATTTCAATTGAGCAGAAGTGCATCAAACGTTGGATCACGCCATGCGTATTATACTCTTCATATGCTTTGACAATTTCTTGTTGCGCCGCAAAGGCACGGCCTACAGCCCAGCGATCCAGCGACACCATCTCATCTGCTGCAACCATATCCGTTGCTGGGTTAAACCCATTGAGGTTGGCTAAGAAGAAACGTGCTGTATTACGGATACGGCGATAAGCATCCGCCGAACGTTTTAGAATTTCGTCAGAAACCGCCACTTCGCCAGTGTAATCAGTCGATGCAACCCATAGACGCAGGATGTCTGCACCCAGTTTATTGGTGACATCTTTTGGCGCAACCACGTTGCCGATTGATTTTGACATCTTGCGGCCATGACCATCGACCACAAAGCCATGCGTCAATACTTGTTTGTAAGGCGCAGCACCTTTCATTGCTACCGATGAAATCAATGAAGATTGGAACCAACCACGATGCTGATCTGAACCTTCAAGGTACAGATCAGCACCGTGGCCATTGAACTCTTCACGCTTATCAACAACGGCGTAGTGAGTCACACCAGAGTCGAACCACACATCCAGTGTATCGAGTACTTTTTCGTAATGCTTGGCGTCTTCTTCGCCCAAGATCTCAGCAGTGTCGACATCCCACCACGCTTGAATCCCTTTTTGTTCTACCAATTGCGCCACTGTTTCAATCAGCGCAGGGCTATTAGGATGAAGTTCTGCCGTCTCTTTATGCACAAATAGCGCAATCGGTACACCCCAAGTACGCTGACGAGAAATACACCATTCAGGACGACCTTCAATCATTGCTTCGATGCGGCTTTGACCCCATTCCGGCATCCATTGCACGCCCTTGATCGATTCTAGAGCTTGGGCGCGCAGACCGGCTTGCTCCATAGAGACAAACCATTGTGGTGTTGCACGGAAAATGATTGGGGTTTTATGACGCCAGCAATGAGGATAACTATGCTCGTAGGCATGGTGGTGCAACAAAGCACCTTTTTCTTTCAGTACTTCAAGTACAGAGTCATTCGCTTTAAACACATGTTGACCAGCAAATAGCTCGGTGTCTGCTAGATATACGCCGTTTGAACCGACAGGGTTGGCTACTTCAAGGCCGTATTGCTGACCGACCACGAAGTCTTCTTGACCATGACCAGGTGCAGTATGAACGACACCAGTACCCGATTCAGTAGTTACGTGCTCGCCTAAAATCGCAGGCACAGTAAATGCGTAAAATGGGTGATTAAAAGGCATGAGTTCAAGGTCTGCGCCTAGGCAAAAACCAAGGTTGTGGTAATGACTGATACCAGCACGATCCATGACACTTTTTGCAAGTTCTGACGCAACGATAATGCGTTCAGCAGGGCGTTCACCGTCTGCTTCAATTTGCAACAAAACATATTCAAGATCATCACGTAAGCAGACTGCGCGGTTAGCTGGCAAGGTCCAAGGTGTGGTTGTCCAAATTACAATCGACACTTCACCGTGCCCGGCGTGATCAGCCGCGAGCGTGAACTTTTCAAGCAGCGCCGCTTCATCGGCCGCTTTGAATCGCACGTCAATTGAAGGGGATACTTTGTCTTTGTATTCAACTTCCGCTTCAGCCAGTGCTGAACCACAATCAGTACACCAGTGAACGGGTTTGAAACCTTTCAGCAGGTGGCCTTTATCGGCAATTTTACCCAATGCGCGAATAATGTTCGCTTCGGTGGCGAAATCCATGGTGCGATAAGGTTTATCCCACTCACCCATGATGCCCAAACGCTTAAAGCTCTCTTTCTGGCCTTCCACTTGACCTGCTGCATATTCACGGCATTTTTCACGAAACTCAGCCGCAGTCACTTTCTGGCCCGGTTTGCCGACTTTTTTCTCTACCATCAATTCGATAGGTAGCCCGTGACAGTCCCAGCCTGGGATGTAAGGCGCGTCAAAACCGGATAAGGTTTTCGATTTGATAATAATGTCTTTAAGAATCTTATTCAGTGCGTGACCAATATGAATATCACCGTTGGCATAAGGAGGGCCATCGTGCAATACGAAAGATTTTTTGCCTTTTTTGGCTTTACGGATTTCGCCGTAAAGATCTTCTTGATACCAACGCTTTAACATTTCTGGCTCACGTTTAGCCAGATCGCCACGCATTGGAAACCCTGTTTCAGGTAGGTTCAGGGTATCTTTATAATCACTCATCGATTCTTAATTCCGTTATATTGGGCGACGTTAGACATGATATTAATCGGTGGAATAATCCGACTAATTCTTTAGCTGATGCAACCACACCCTTGCCGCATCAGCATCCAATTCAATTTGTTGCTTTAACGCTCCAAAAGATTCAAATTTCTTTTCATCTCGAAGCTTATGTAAAAGTGCCACTTCTAGCTGTTTGCCATATAAATTGGCATGAAAGTCAAACAAGTGTACTTCAAGTTGTTGGCGAACCCCGTTGACTGTTGGCCTATTACCAATATTGGCAATTCCTCCGATGGGCGAATTATCAAGGCCATAGACATTGACGACGTAAACACCAGAGACCGGTGAAACACAGCGCTTAAGCGGAATGTTCGCTGTAGGGAAACCAATGGTTCGCCCTAACTTTTGACCATGCGACACTCGACCACTGATACCGTAATCACGACCGAGCATCTGCTTAGCTAACACTAAGTCATCGCTTGCTAAAGCGTTACGAATAGCAGTACTACTCACTCTTTGTTGTTGCAAGCAAAAACTGTGGGTACTTACCACCTCAAAACCGAACTGTTGCCCAGCTTGCTGCAGCATACTGAAATTACCTTGGCGATTTTTACCAAAACAAAAATCATCACCAATCACCAGAAACTTAACACCCAACTGAGCGACCAACAAGTCACGAATAAAAGCTTCTGCCGTTAAATTAGCAAAGTGCTGGTTAAAATTCACACATAACAATCTGTCAACCGACTGCTTGTTCAATTGCACAAATTTATCACGTAATCGAGTTAATCGAGCTGGTGCATTGTGCTTGGCAAATAATTCTAATGGCTGTGGTTCAAACGTCATGACCACCGAAGGTAAACCCAATAATTGCGCTTTCTTGGATACTTGCTTCAAAACTTGCTGATGTCCTAAATGAACACCATCAAAGTTTCCGATGGTTAATACACAGCCATGATGCTGTGGCTTGATATTGTGAATGCCGCGAATCAATTCCATTAGAAAATGCTTAAAACCTATAGTTCTCAATTAGCAAGGTGCGAAACCGACGGATTATATACTAATCACCATTAATCTGTCGCCGCTTTTAAGTCTTTTAAACGCACGCCAAGCACGGCTAGGCAAAGCAAATAACTGACCGCACCGATACTGATCAGCATCACCAATGATGTAGCCCTCTGTGTCAGGCTCCACTCTAGCCACGTTGACATTTCTTCCAATTGCCAAACAATGACCACAACCATCGCACTGCTGGCCACCATTAAGCGAATAATAAAACCAATAGTTTTACGGGTGATTTGATACACCCCTTGCACATGTAACCCACTGTAAAGCAGTGCCATGTTGATAAAAGCAGATAATGACGTAGCTAACGCCAAACCAACATAACTTAAATGCCACGCTAAAAGCGCATTGAAGACCATATTAGAGATCATGGCGATAATGCCATAACGAACTGGCGTTTTGGTGTCTTGCCGAGAGTAGTACCCTGGAGCAAGCACTTTGATCAGCATAAAACTGATCAAGCCCAAACCAAATGCATAGAGTGACAACGCCGTTTGATTGACATCATTCGGGGTAAACTCACCTCGCATAAATAGCACCATAAGCATCGGTTTTGCCAACACAATCAGGCCTAACATCGCAGGAAAGCCGAGCAGACAAACCATACGAATACCCCAATCCATGGTTTGCGAAAATCCTTCGCTGTGGGCATCGACATGTTTACGGGATAATGCGGGCAAAATAACGGTAGCAATCGCAATACCAAATAAGCCTAACGGAAATTCTAGCAAACGGTCTGAATAGTAAAGCCAGCTAATGGAGCCCGTTTGTAAGAAGCTGGCGATGAAGGTGTCCAGCAATAAGTTAATTTGACTGACCGATACCCCAAAAAGAGCGGGCAACATCAAGGTGCGAATTTTCACAACCCCCGGTTCATTCCAACCCCATTGAGGCCAAACCAATAAACCTGCTTTGAGCAAAAATGGAATTTGAAATAGAAACTGGACCAATCCCCCAAGAAGGACGCCAATCGCCAAGCCAATTTCCGGTTGCTGTAAGTGCGGCGACAAAAACCAAGCGCAACCGATGATCATCACATTCAAAAATACAGGGGTAAAAGAAGAGACGGCAAACTTGCCCAGGGTATTGAGAATCGCTCCTGATAAAGCAACAAAAGTGATGAACCATAAGTAAGGAAAAGTGATTTTTAATAATAAACTCGCAAGCTCAAACTTATGCGCATCAGGACCATCATTAAGCCAATCTAAAAACCAACCAGCCCCAAACAGTGCCGTGACCGCACCAGAGCATAAGATCCCCACAACAGTCACCAAAGTGACAATAACCCCCAATGTGCCAGATGCTTTAGCAATCAGTTCGCGTGTTTTATTGATATCTCCGGATGAATGGTATTCGGTCAGTACTGGAACAAACGCTTGAGAAAAAGCCCCTTCGGCAAATAGCCGACGTAAAAAGTTAGGAATTTTATTAGCAAAGAAAAAAACATCGGCACTCGCACCTGCCCCCATCAAATTCGCAACAACTACGTCACGAACTAGGCCCAACACACGAGAAATCAACGTCATAGCACTGACAATCAAGCCAGATTTGAGTAGGCGTTTGCTCACTATTACCTCGAAAAACAAGCCAAAACGTCATTATCCACAGCAACACGTAAGGAATGTCAGTGCGAGATCAGATAAGTATTAGCATTGGAAAAAAAATACTGTTAGAATCCCCGCATCTTAACCGCGATGACCTTCCTATACCAAAATTTGTTTGGCCTAGAACGGTTTTTGCACAAATCATTTGACAATTGAGAGCAAATAAGGGATATTCCCCGCCCTTAAATTGTCACCGAACTAAGTTTTTGGGAGTTAGACCCTTGGCAAATAGTAAATCTGCTAAGAAGCGCGCTATCCAAGCTGAGAAACGTCGTCAGCATAATGCTAGCCGTCGTTCTATGATGCGCACTTACATGAAGAAAACCATCGCAGCTATCGCAGCTGGCGATAAAGAAGCTGCAACTGCTGCATTTGCTGCAGTTACACCAATCCTTGACCGTATGTCGACTAAAGGTCTTGTTCACAAGAACAAAGCTGCTCGCCATAAGTCTCGTTTCGCTGCAGCAATCAAAGCTCTATAATTTAGACTTGGTTCCACGCGAAAATAAAAACCGGCTAAGGCCGGTTTTTTTATATCTGCAATGTCAAGTAAAGTATTTACTCTAATTTTAATATAAAAAAATCCGAACTATGTTACTGAAACATAATTTCGGATTGTGTATTTTTCAAAACACTAGCGGCAGTATAAACCGTGTAACAACTCAATCATCGCCTTGATCTCATGGCTGCTGAGTGTGTAGTAAACCGTCTGAGCTTCTTTTCTTGTATCCACTAACCCATCTCTTCTTAACCAAGCAAGATGCTGCGAAAGTGCCGATTGACTCAATTCTAATTTCCCACATAGCTCACCAACCGACAGTTCTTGATTGTGTAATAAACACAATATTTGTAGGCGTCTTTCGTTAGCCATAGCCTTTAACAACACCACTGCTTTAGCGGAATTTTTTTCCATTTCTTGTAGGTTCATGAATAAGCTCCCTTGGAACAACTTCTTACATCAAACGCATCACAAGTTTGCATCTTCCTTAACCCAACAGGTTATGAGTTTATAAGTAAGGTTAGTACCTTTTTCTACGTAGTTTAATTGTTATACCGTTTATGACGGCAACCATTCAATAGAGCGTCAATAACGGCATCAGAAGGCGTATAACCAGTTTAGATTAGTATTACTTGGCAAGCGATAATTAATAATATTGCTAGATAATGAGATAGTAATCTATTTATCGTTAGTAGTGAAAGCATCATACAAACAAATTATTAAAATCTGCATCGCAAACATTTTTCACTGCCGGATGTTGGATCATCCTCTCAGCAAAAATGACGTAGTACTCTTCTTTTAAATCATCAATCTGACCGATGAGTTGCAAAGGAAGATCATCACCAACTTCAGTCACATAGATTGAGGGCGCTAAAAAAATTGCATCATGATGATAACGCGCAAAAGCTTTCATCAATGCCGCATCATCAAACTCCCCCAGAATATTCGGCTTCAGGCCTTGACGGTCAAACCATTGCAATAGATTACGCCCCATCGCGGTTCGGCTTCCCGGTATCAACAACTTTCTCTGCTCTAAAATGGCGGGAAAAGAGACATTTTCAACCTTGCCTGAACAAAAAAAACTCATGTGACTCTCACCCAGTTTTTTGCTGAACAGGCCCGGGCTTTGGCTGGAATCGACGGGATAATCAGAGAGAATCATATCCAATTTGTGTTGTGAAAGTTGCTCTAACAACATTTCATGGGTCGATTCAAAACAACGCAAGTGGATACTGCTATCGGCCGGGACCGTCGTCATCAGTATTTTACTGACAAGCCGTTTAGAGAGGGCATCCGCCACTCCTACATCAAACAGCAGATTAGAGCGCTGACTATAATTGACAATATCGAGCATCTCATAACTTAAGCCGAACATCCGGTCAGCATATTTAAAAACCAGTTGCCCAAGTTCTGTCGGTTCAATGCTACGACCATTACGCTTAGTAAGCTTACCATCCATGCGCTCTTCAAAAGCCTTAATTTGCCCAGTGACGGTTTGCGGAGTCAAGAAGAGTGCTTCTGCAGCTTTAGTGACCGATCCCTGCTTGCATACCATCCAGAAGTAGTAAAGATGATTGTAGTTGAGGTGAAACATGATAAAGACACTCAATTTTATCTGGTCGTTGTTTATAACAAACCCAAGCCAAATGAGCAATTAACTCGGAAAAACCGAACTTAAGAACGTTAACTAATCTTAATACCGAGCAGTTAGAGTTCAAAAATGACAACTTCGTCATAAAATATCTAAAACTAGCGTCCCTCGTCCTCCTCCTCCACGTTGTTAAAATCGCATAACATCATGAAAATTCAATAAATAAAGAATTAAAAGTCACCGTGAAACTTGTTTTTATCAGAGTTATCAATGAGAAACTCACTGTCATATAAATGAAATAATTATTCTCTACTATCTCGCTCAGATTCAACAACAGACCGAACAACACTCAAAAGGTCAATGGAGAAAAGAAAATGAACCAAGCGACAACTACTGCTGCACCCATTGCGAGTACCACTCGTTGGCTGCGTTGGGCGAACTTGGCATTCATGCTCTACCTACTGCTACTTGCAGTGGCGATGGTAGGTAGTGGATTTAAATGGGCGACTGGTGATCAAGCTAAGGTACTGTTTGAGTTTGCCTCACACCCAATAGCGGGGTTGATGATAGGGTTAGTCGCCACAGCATTGATTCAATCTTCAAGCACCGTAACCTCTATCATTGTCGGTCTTGTGGCTGGCGGATTACCTGTTGAAATGGCGATCCCAATGGTCATGGGTGCCAATATTGGCACCACAGTAACCAACACGCTTGTTAGCCTTGGACACGTTCGTTGCCAAGTCGAATTTAAACGCGCTTTTGCAAGTGCAACAATTCACGACTTCTTTAATCTTTTGGCGGTACTGATTTTCCTACCGTTAGAGATGATGTTTGGTATTTTAGAGAAAATTTCTCATTGGCTTGTGTCACCTTTGCTCTCTACTGGTGATATGAGCATGAAAGGACTCGATTTTATCAAACCTATCACGAGCCCAATTATCACGGCACTAAAAGGCCAGCTGATCACTTTTGGTGAAGTTGTAGGTGGCGTGATGTTGATTGTTCTTGGTATTGCGACCATTTTTGTGGCTATCACTGTCATGGGTAAGCTCATGAAGAGTTTGATGGTGGGTCGTGCGAAAGAGATACTCAAAGATGCCATTGGGCGCGGACCGCTGCACGGTATCCTTTCAGGTTCAATCGTCACTGTATTGGTTCAATCTTCTTCAACTACCACCAGTTTAATGGTTCCGCTGGTCGGCACTGGTGTATTGAAAGTACGCGATGTTTACCCATTCACTTTAGGGGCTAATATTGGCACTTGCATTACCGCCCTACTCGCGGCAACGGCCGTTTCTGGTGAGTTTGCGGTATTTGCCTTGCAAATTGCTTTAGTCCACTTAACCTTTAATGTATTAGCCACTGTGTTGATCTATGGTGTTCCGTTTTTACGTGAACTGCCAATTAAAGGCGCAGAAATGATTGCTGAGATGGCAACAAAGAATAAAGCGGTCGTTGCGGGTTATTTACTATCGGTCTTTATCATTATGCCTGGCGGTATACTGGCACTAACGGCTTAAGTAACGAACAAACCACACGCCTGATCAAAAAAAATCCCCGAGCAACGCTTCGGGGATTTTTTACAACTAGAAAACAGTACTTTTTAATAATGCGAGAGGGCAACTAAACCGAAAACGGGTACTGGATGGCATCATGGCATTGGTAGCCTTCAATCCAGAAATCATCCAAGGTAACCCAAGTCTCAAGATCTTCTAGCGTTTTAATTTTCGGGTTAATATGAAACTTCGCCATAGGGAGCGGTTCACGCTTAAGTTGTACACCTTTCATCAACGCCAGTTGGTCTTCATAGATATGCGCATTGACGATCTTATGGTAGGCCACGCCCGCTTTTTTGCCGGTAATTTGCGCCATAATTGCGAGGAACACGTAGACCTGAACCATATTAAAATTCAAGCCAATGAATTTTAAACCCCCAAAATATTGCACAATTAGTAGATATAAGTCGCGGTTTATTGAGCTTATCAACTATGCATTTTATACCTTGCACAATTACTATGGCCAGGTACCTTTTTCTCAATGCGCTCATTATGGTCGATTTCTTTTCAATTGCTAACATCATCTTTCGAAAGCTGATTGAGTAGAAAGCATTGGCTATCCGATGAAACACGTTTGGACAACAACGTGTTATATGCCTCAATAAAATAGCATTTGGCGGATTACCTTAGGTATTGCAAAAACTCTGAGTAAGTGGTCAAACTCACTTATCCACTACACTTCTCGCTGCGGTCTTCACCGATTTTATGCAGGCCATGATTACAACAAGAACACTGCTTTTCATGGTCGTCTAAATCGAGTTCGATAACCTCACGAGGTAAGGTCTTAGGCAGAGGTTTTCGTTTACCGCGCTTTTTCGTTGTGGTCGTCGTTGTCACCTCAACTTCGTCTTCTTTAACGGCTTCACATTCCGCTTCGTTGAAGAGGTCACCTTGTGATTCATCGTAAGGCTTTAACGCCTCCGAGCGTTTCGCGAACTGGCGGTCAAAGGCGAGTTTGAGTTGTTCAAGCAACGATTGACGCTCTTGTTTCCACTCATTTTTCTCCGACATCAGAGCGGCTACCATCGCTTGTAGCTCGGCAACATCTTGGCTTTCAGGATTGATATTTGGTGTCTTTTTCATGGCTTTGATTATACTGAAACCGTGCCGTTAACGCTTGGTATATAAGGCTTTATTCTCGATTAACTCATTGTAAAATCGTTTATTTTGATGGGTTCGTGACCGATAATTGTAAAGCCAGAAAGCAGTCTATCAAGCTCAAATTGAGTGAGGGTAAACACCTGATTTTTCTCTTTTGAAGGCCACTTATACTTGGCTTTTTCAAGGCGTTTATACCACAGGGCAAAGCCTGTCTTATCCCAGTACAGCACCTTAATCTTATCGAGCTGTTTATTGGTAAATAGGAACAGCGCACCGCTGCCAAGAGGCAAGTCCGTGTCATTTTCGATAATCGCTGCGAGACCATTGATGGACTTTCTAAAATCGACGCTTTCACGATAAAGGTAAATGTCTGGAGCGCTGAGCATACCTTTCATGACAACGCTCCAATGGGTTCAGCAAGATAGGTCGCTGGCGTACCTTGAGGAATGCTCAGCTCCACATCATTGATGAGAAGTGTCATGTTAGCCGTAGCTATCTGGGCCTGATACTTGGTTGTCTTTTCAACGATTTCAGCTCTAACAAATCCGACAGATTCCGATTGGTTTGCTGTTTGGAGTTGACGCCGTTTGGCAAAGAACGTGGATAAACTCAGTCCATGCTCTTCACAAAAAGCGCGTTGGGTAACACTGCTGCTTTCATATTGCTCAAACAGTGATTGCCATTCTAGGTTGGTGCGTCGTTTTGCCATTTCAACTCTCCTTTGGGTTGGAGAGATGATCTTATTCTTCGTGCTGAAAGATTAGAATGCGGGGTTCGTGGTGCGCTTACGTCTCAACTTCTGGTTTTTTCTTTGAAAATTATCCAATTAGCTAGCGAAACCTCTATCTGTGTATTTTACTTAAGGTAGATAACTACGATTCACGGATGAGAAAAAATGGCTAACAAAAAAAACGTCGAAACAAAAAAGAAAAATACAGAAATAAAAATTAAAAAAAGTAGCGAGCTAGAACAAAAGAAACGAACGCAAAAAAAGAAGCTCAGACTGCATTCGCATCTAAAGGTTAATATCCCTCTTTTTCAATCACTCATTATGATATTGCCGTCATTGGCTAAACACGCATCTGCCGAGGGGGTAGACAATTACAGCAATGAGGCAAATCGAGCAACGGAAAATAGCGTGGCAGAAAAAGACGTCACCGATGACCATGGTAAAGCAAACTCATCGGCGGTTACTCATCAAGAGTCTCCAACGAGTGAAAACCACGTAGGATCAACCTTAAGTGTAAGTCATGCTCCCCATGGTTCGAATTCTCACTTGGTCCCTTCTCATCATTTGTCGACGTTTTCTCACCCGCAAGTCCATTACATTCCTTCGATATCGATGCCAACCATATCCTTAGAAAGTAACGGCCAGCCCACTCATTCAAATAATACGCCTCCGACAACTCCCGCTTCGCCAGTCACCTTTGTGTCAGAGGTAATAAAAGGTGCGTACGGAGAACTCCATGTTGATGCAAATGGTCAATACACATTTGTCCTGAACCCTAACTCTCCTCAATATATTCTGTTAAATCAGAACAAACATGGCACAGACCATTTTGTTTTAAACCTATCTGACGGTTCTAAGATTGTTGTTCAGATCCCAGTGACAGGTAAGCAAGACACGCCGACCATTTCTGGTGATTTAGCAGGTGTGGTAACGGAAGATCACAAAGTTGATTCACACGGTTTGCTACATGCGAACGGCAAAATTGATGTCATTGACCCTGACCAAAATGAAAGTTCGATGAAACCCGAAGTGCTCGCAGGTAAATATGGTTCACTATCCATAGACGCTGATGGACACTGGCAATATCACGTAGATAATTCTCTCTCTAATATTCAAGCGTTAACTTCTGCCACTTCGCTGCACGAAAGTTTCGTCATTCACACTCAAGATGGCACACCGCAAACACTCGATATGACCATTGGTGGCAACGATGATAATGCCGTTGTAACGGGTATCGATACAGGCGTGGTAACGGAAGATGTAACGACACAAATCCAAGGTCAACTTACCGTCAATGACTCAGATCTTGGAGAGAATCATTTTCAAGCCTCACAAATTAATGGTCATTTGGGTACGTTAACTATCACCAAAGATGGTGCGTGGACGTACGCTCTCGACAACAGTAACCCTGCAGTTCAAAGACTTGCCCAAGGCTCTACTGCGACAGATATCATTACTGTTCATTCTGCCGATGGGACAGCACATCAAGTCACAGTCACGATTACTGGTACTGGAGATGCGGCCACCATTGGTGGAGTGGATACTGGTTCAATAATCGAGAATACCGCTGGCGTTAACATGTCTCCTGATTATGCCCAACCAGGCATAGCCACACTCGGCAATACAACACTCTATGCTGATGGCAAGCTCACCATTACAGACCCTGATACGGGTGAGTCTATTTTTGAAAAGCAAGGTAGCAGTGGCTACCACGGTACCTATGGAGATCTGATTCTACAAAATGACGGTACATGGCATTATCACGCCGATGCCGGACATAGAGCCGCTACTGATGGCGTAGCAACAACGCGTGGCACTGCAATTGACCAACTTGGTGAAGGGCAAAGCTTAACCGATACGATTACAGTCCATTCAAAAGATGGTACAACACACGATATTGTCATCACCATTCACGGCAGTAACGACAGACCTTACTGTTCATCTGAAGTGGTGCTTGCAAATGGCAGTGAAGATACACGCCAAACCTTAACCACTGCGCAACTATTAGCCAATACCGTCGATGTCGATGCCAATGACGCCGGTAAACTAACCATTGAAAACCTGCATGCTGACCATGGATCCATTCTAAACAATGCCGATGGCACGTTTACCTTTACCCCAGAAAAAGACTATAACGGCGATGTACACTTCCGCTATGACGTTAAAGATGCACACGGTGGTGTGACGCACACAGGCGCATCAACGACACTCTCGGCGGTTGATGATGCGGCGGTCATCACAGGGACGGGCGGGCATCTGCTTGAGGAAGATAATCTATATTACGGCTACACGATTAAAACAAGTGGTCAGTTTCAGGTCGTTGATCCTGATGGGCCAGGCCAGTCGAAGTTTCCGGACGGTTTGCACCACCACACCGGAACTCTTGGTGGAACGTTGCAACTCTATGGCAATGGTAACTATTTTTACCATATTGATAATAGTACGGTTAATCACCTTGCGAAGGGACAAGAAGCTAAGGAAACCTTTACTATTCACAGTGTCGATGGAACGCCACATCAGGTTGAATTCGTTATCGAAGGGACCAATGATGCGCCTGTTGCAAATATTGTGACCTTGTCTAATGGTATTGAAGATACCCACTACCAAATGCAAGCAAGTCAGTTTGGTTTTACTGATGTTGATAGTGGCGACACATTACATGCCATCACAATCACAGATATCCCAGCAGTATCCCAAGGTAAATTTGTGCTTGATGGACAAGAGGTAAGTGCGGGTCAAAGTATATCAACTGCCGATATCAGCAAACTACAATTTGTACCGACCAAAGACTTTAATGGTGATGTACAATTTAAATATACCGTTAACGATGGTCGTACAGATTCAGTAGAAGCAACGAATACCTTGCACATAGCCAATACAGATGATGCTTCAGTTATTTCAGGTGATAGACAAGCTGTTGTTAATGAAGGTGATATTGGCGATACCGTTACTGCTACAGGGCAGTTATCAATTACAGATGTTGATACTGGAGATAATCCAAGCTTTATAGATGTAGCATCAACGGCGACAACATACGGCCATATTGAAATGCGCAATGGCCAATGGACCTATACACTAGACGAGAGCAAAGTTCAGCATCTCGATCCCGATCAACCTGCGGTACAGGATCACTACACATTTAAAGCCAGTGATGGCTCGACGCAAATTGTAGATATCACCATTCAAGGCACCAACGATAAACCTATCATCGAGTCAGCACACGCAGCGGCGGTAGGCACATCAAGCACCTTAAAATTACAAGATGTTGACGTAATCTCAAACCCAACAGGCGCCAACATTAATGTTGCGCCAAGCAATGCAGAAAATATGGCGCGTTGGGGGACTGATCAGGTCGGTGTCGGATCAGGGGTAAAATTAGTCGGACTATATAAACCTGGATCAGATCATAACTGGATAACAAACCCTGCAACAACAACAACAGCACATAGTGGCGCAGGTGGCTTCAGCCGAATTGATAACCATGATTGGTGGCATACAAATGGAGTTCCAGATACAGTAAACACAGGCTCTGGCGGAGCAACGGGCCATGGCAATGCATGGACAGGCGGGATAGCTGTATTTGAAGATAACACAGGCCATCAGACAATTGCGATTGTAAATCGTGTTTGTACAGGCGGTGGCAGTGAAGTAGATTACCTCTACTATCACTCATATCAACACCTACAAGTAGGTAATACTGTTTATAGTGGCACTGCAACTGCAGGTGAAACAATCAATGTGATGGACGGTAATCATCAAATAGCCTCTGTTATTGCCGATACTAATGGCCATTGGGAAATTTCTGCAAGCAATTTAACTGATGGTAAACATACTATACATGTCGAAAATAGCGCAGGTGAACATTCTGCTGAAACTATTTTACAAGTCAGTGGCCATACGGTTCAAAATATTACGCCTGCAGCACTTAATGCAGAAATAAAAGAAGATGCAGCTCAAACAACAATCAATGGTGAATTAAGAACATCAGATGTTGATACAGGCGATACTGCAAGTTTCACGGTACAAGCTGATCACGCAACTAAATATGGCCATTTCTCCATAGATAGTAATGGCCATTATCATTTCACCATTGATAATAATAATGCTGACGTTGATCACCTTGGTGTACATCAGACATTAACTGAAGTCATTCCAGTGACCTCAACTTCAACAGATGGTACTTCAGTTACCACAAATGTCACAATCACTATTCAAGGCTCACTAGATAAGCCAATTCTAAATGCGACAGCACCAGATGCACAGCAAGGCACCACTATTGCGTTAAATTTAAATGTGGCTACAACAGATACGGGTGGTGATACTGAAGATCTGTTAATAAAAATTAGCGGTTTACCTGATGCAGCTACACTAAATCATGGTACACACGATGCGGTTGCAAAAATGTGGGTTCTTCATAAATCAGACCTTAATGGTTTAGAACTTAACCTTCATAACGCTAACTTTCATGGGGATTTGCATTTTAATGCAACAGCAACAGCTTCAGCAGGAGGTGAATCTCAATCAGCAACACAAGCTATTTCTTTATTTGTAAATGCGCCTCCTTCAGTTACTTCCGGAGTAACTAGCAGCAAAGCTGAAGACTCAGGAATGGGTGCAATAGATCTTCTTTCTGGTGCTACTGATGCTGATACAGGCGATACATTATCTGTTGGCCATATCGAATATCAAATAGGTACAGCCTCAAAAACATCAACAGTTCCTTCATTTTTAACGATGAGTAAAGGTGGACATATACTCATTGTTAATTCTAATACACCTGAGTTTCAACATTTAGCTGTAGGTGAGACTGAAACAGTTAAGATCACTTATAATATAACGGATAGTCATGGTGGAACAGTTCAACAGTCTGCGACATTAACTGTTACGGGCACAAACGATTCCCCAGTCATAACAGGCTCTACAACAGCGAAAACAGTTACGGAAGATGGCGCAAGCGAGACGATAGATCTGCTTAGCGGAGCCACGGATGTGGATGGCGATACGCTGTCTATTGCCGGTATTGAAACCAGCATCGATGGTGCAGCCGCAACCAGTGGGCTTGCTGCCGGGCTGACTTTAGGTGCTGACGGACACACAATCACAATCGACCCTTCTAACAAGGCATTCCAAGATATAGCAGCCGGTGTTACTCGCAACATCACCGTGAGTTTTAACGTTGACGATGGGCATGGTGGGACAGTCCCGCGAACAGCACAAGTTGAAGTGGTAGGAACCAACGACCGACCAACGGTGACGTTATTTAGTCAGATGGCTGCGACAGACGAAGATCGTGCTATCACGCTTACCAAAGCTCAGATTCTAACGGGAATTGGTGCGAAGGATGTAGATGGTGATTCGCTGTCAATAACTGACCTCAACGTTAGCAGTCACGGAACCTTGGTTGATAACCACGATGGAACCTATACGATCACCCCTGACGCTAACTTTCATGGCCACTTAATGATTGTAGGTAAGGTCTCTGATGGTTCCGAATCGCGACCATTTGCTAATCCTCTAGTAGTGAGTTCAGTTAACGATGCAACAAAGGTCGTAGCGACGAGCGCTAGCACCACAGAAGACACCGATATCGTCCTGACTAAATCGCAGCTTTTGGCTGGAGCGACCGACGTAGATGGCGACACCCTGGATATCAACAGCGTAACGGTTAATGGTGGCCACGGAACAGTAACAGATAATCACGATGGTACTTGGACGCTGCATCCTGAAGAAAATTACAAGGGTGACATCACTTTAGGCTACAAGGTCAACGATGGCACCGCGGATGTCGATAATCACATGACAGTGGCGGTGACATCGGTTACCGACGCTGCGGATATAAACCTTTCTGTTGCACCGCAAAAAGGCTTTCAGACGGATTCTGCCCATCATCTATCAATCGATGCGATACGTAATCCTGATGGCGGTGGCGACCCCACAGCCAGAGACTCCGGAGGCACGCTGACCTTTGAAATGGGCATTACGCTTGATAAGAGCGAAACCTACCACAATGGTGATGTGATCGCGCAGTACGGTTTGCACGAGAAGGACCCTAATGCAGCCCAAGTGGAATATCTACAGGATGGTTCGAGATACGGGGACGGCGGAGTAACCCTTACAAATCCCCACAGTGTCACCGTTTGGATTGGGGGTAAGGATCCGATTGATACCCATATTGATATTACCGATGGTAAGCTCCACCGATTAACGGTGGTTGTGGATGATGGGCAAGGCCATAAAGCGCCCACCATGTCGATATTCGATAATGGTAAGCCGGTTGATTACCCCGATGGATCAAATTCGGAGAATATGCCAGTTCATTATTTAGGCCAAAGTGGTTCGAACGAGCATTATATGGTTGGTGGACAAGAGCGCTATTTCCACGTTGAGCAGGTTTCGATCCCTTGGGGTGGTGGCCATTCTGAGGCGGTTAAATTTATTTCTGATCGTACGGGATCGACCGAGCTTTCAGTGGGAGCGGGCCGAAGCCCTATGGCACTTGGAGATGGGCGTTATGCTACCGGCTACGAGCATGGCCACATTATCTGGGGCCACGGATCTTCTATACCTCCCATCACACCAATCGTCGCAACGTTTAGCCACGTAACAGTAGTAAAACAACCTGTGACAGCGGCTCAGGTAGCTCAAAGTCCACTCGGTGAGCTGGGTCTAGATCCAAAACAAGTGTTGATTGATCTAGGTGTCAGCGGGGGAGGGAGTATTGTTGATCATACTGGATCACACAGCACCGTAGATCCCAACAAGCACGATCCGTACGGGATAAACGCGGCAGGAATAAATGTTACCAATGACCCACACCACTTAGTCATCAATGCCGATGTGACACCACACGATAAAGACGATGCTCTTCAAGCTGTTCATCTGCACGGCTTGCCCGTTGGCTCAGTTGTCACTGATGGAGCGCATACGCACACCATCGATGCGACGGACCAAAAAGATGGCTTAGATATTTTGGGCTGGACCCGAACCTCTATCGAGGTTCGAATCCCGGCTGGTGTAAATCACAATGCCATTATCACCGTGGAGGCAACCACTCAAAATCCGGATGGAACCCACGCGCATAGCGCTTCATCTGCGCCGGTAATACTCGACCCTGCTCACGCGGGCGATGTGATTGTGTCTGCTCCGCCTATCAGCGGAATTGAGGATAAAGGACCCTACGATTTAAGTTTAACGGCTCTTGATCCCTCAGATCCCCACGCTGCTATAACTTTCGTTGTTTCAGGCTTACCAGCTGGCGCAACACTCAGCGCAGGTAGCTACGATACGCACACCAAAACCTGGACAATTTCACCAAGTGAGACGAATGGGTTGCAGATTACTCTGCCGAAGGACTTCTCTGGCAGTGTGACGCCCCACATTACAGCAACGTCGAGTGCCGGTCATAGTCACAGTGTTGACGTAGTCGGTAGCATTACGGACACCCCAGATACCGCGGTAATTTCAGGCACCGATAGCGCGAGTATCACAGAAGATATTCACGTACAGTCGTCGGGGATAATTGAAACCAACCAGAATCAGCTCAATGTACGGGATCCAGACGCAGGTGAAGCCCTGTTTACGCCTACGGGCACTCCATCGGGGTCGGGTAGCACAGCAACGGGTAGCTGGGTTGCAGGTGATAAGGGGATAGGGCTGTTCATTCTGCATGCTGACGGACGTTGGCTCTACAAGGTTGACAACGATAACACTCATATTAAAAGTCTCGGCGATGGTGATACCTTTACCGAAACCTTAACCGTTCAAACTAAGGATGGTACAACACACCAACTAACGTCGACGATTCATGGTACTAACGACCAACCTGTCATTGATGCTACTTCAGCCGTTACTGCTATTGAAGGTGGCCATACTGCGCATAAAGGGCAAATCACAACAACAGATGTTGATACGGGTGATAGCGCTACTTACACGGTAATTACGCCAACAACGGGTCAGCATGTTCCAGGCTTTACACTTAATGCAGATGGTAGTTATGAGTTTGATGCCACCGATGCGGGTTACGATCATTTAGCATTAGGTAAAACTGAACAAGTAAGCGTTTCTGTAACGGTAACTGATGGCGCAGGCGCTACGGATCAAAAAGATTTAATCATTACAATCACTGGCACCAACGACAGACCAACGGTTGTTTCGTCACTTGCTCAGCATATTCATTCGATTGATGAAGATACAACACAACACTTTAGCGCTAAAGATTTTGGTTTTATCGATAAAGATCACGGCGACCAGCTTGACCATATAACGATTACCGCACTGCCAGATGCTTTTAAAGGGCAATTTGAGTATGACGGCCACCCTATCACTATTCCTTTGGATGTGTTGACGGCTGATATCAGTAAAATAACCTTTGTACCTGCTCAAAATTATAACGGCGGCGTGCAATTTGGCTTTACCGTAAATGATGGACATACCGATTCCTTTCCTAAAATAGGTAATTTCGAAATCATACCGGTCGATGATATTTCTACGGTTAGTGGTACTGATACATTGTCAATGACTGAAGGGAGTGCCGCCAATACCCATGCAGACTTAACCGTCGCCAAAGGAGCATGGCTAGCGAATGTTGATGGCCATTTTGACTTCCCAGAGGTCGTAGCTAATGACCCTAATGCAGGGCGTTGGTATGCAATAGTGGGGGCCGGTGTAGCGGGAGGCGCAGCCCATGGTATGAAAATTGAAACAACACAATGGGTCATGAACATGGGAGACCCAAATTACGGTCATAATGGCTATATGACATTTACCCGTAATACCAATAGTGCCACTGCTTCCTATAATGCAGTAGACCGTGTCGAGGGAGATTTACTCATTAATGACCCAGACACAGTACCAGCAACCTTTATTGATGTAACCGATAGTTTGGGTGATAACGGTTATGGCAATTTTTCAATGCATAATGGGCACTGGTCGTTTGTTGGTGGTGACAAAACCACTGCGCTAGCGGATGGCGAAAAAGCGACCGAGACCTTTACATTTAATACCTCCGATGGTGTGACACATCAGGTGACGGTTAACCTTACGGGTAGCGATACTAAGGCTGAGTTTAAAGGTGATATTTCTGCCAACCTCAAAGAGGGAGATATCGGTGATACGGTGTCTGCACATGGCACCCTTAATATTGTGGATGTTGATACAGGGCAAAATCCGATAATTGCAGATTTTCATGATAAAAATGGAGTCAATGGTTACGGACATTTTTCAATGGTCAATAATCAATGGACTTATGAGATTGATCAAACGAAAGTTCAAAAACTTAATGCGAGTGAATCAGTTCAGGATAAAATAACGGTGACCGCCAGTGATGGCACCACACAAGATATTGTCATTAGTATAAGAGGTACAAACGATGCTCCTGAAGTGACGGGCGCAGTGGCGAATACCGACGATAGCGAAGGTCATGCAATTGACATGACGCTCCCATCAAATTTATTTACCGATGTAGAGGGGGATAGCTTTACTTTAAGTTTAGCTGTTTCGCAACATACTGAGGAAGCAGTCAACCCTGATAGCGTCAACCCAGGTTGGCAAGGCAAAGATACAGCTTTAGGTATGCCAAGTTGGCTTCATTTTGATGAGAAAACTGGTCGCATCTGGGGGACTCCACCACATAGCGCAGACGGTGACTTAGATATCACGGTCACGGCAACGGATGCTAACGGTGCAAAAGGTACCTATGACTTTCATATCGCAGTTACTGATGTTGATGCAAAAGGCATTGCACACGCGAATGTAAATGAAGATGACAGAGCAACGGGTCAACATTCAGCGAATGGCCAGTTAGATGCGTATCATAATGGTCAACATATTATCTGGCATGAACAAGCTACAGGGCAAGATAGCACCCCTAATATGATTCAGGGTAAGTATGGCCACTTACAAATATCAACAGGTGGTACATGGATTTATTTCCTTGATCATGATGGCGATCAACATTGGGCCAATAAAGATCTTAATGCCCTAAAAGCAGGTCAGGTAGAGCAGGAGCACTTCACTATCCATGGCTTACAGAATGGTAAAGAGGTCGCTACCGAACAAGTTATTATCGCGGTTACGGGTAAAAATGATGGTGCGACTATTAATGGTACTATGACAAGTAAAAGCGTAAGTACAATTACAGAAGATGCTGCGAAGGATACCTTAGCAGGCCACTTGAATTTAGTCGATGCCGATCATGGTGAAGATCAGTTCATACCAGATCCACACATTGCAGGAACTTATGGACATCTAGAATTAGCAGCCAATGGAGACTGGGTATATCATCTTGATAATAGTTTGGCGACTACAAACTCATTAAGCGCTGCGCAGGGTGGAACAGAAACCTTTACAATAAACTCACCAGATAATACTGCTTCTCATACAATAACAATTAATGTGAATGGGGTTGATGATCCATTAACGTCACCAGCGCCACCACCGCCAGTACAACATGATGAACCTGACTTTAGTGCTGAAACGAGTGAAGATATTTCTGTCACCCTTGATGATGTTGGTCTCGTTGTCCCCGATAGCCAACATCAAGCAGTAAATGCTCACCCTGTTACTGGCGCTGCTGCTTATCTTGATGCGTTAGGTATTTCACCACCGCCTCCATCAGCTAATGATGCAATTGAACATCAATTACCTGCAGATATCGATATTGTGATGGCAGAGGCGGATCATGCTGCATTAGGGCATGATGATGTTTCACATATAGATTTATCGGACGCGCTTGAACACCAAGGACATGAACATGATACTAACCAACAGGATCACGATGACACGCAACATCATAATCAAGTCGATGATTTACCAGACATTGATCCCAATAGTTAGCTCATAAAATGGAATCACTAAAACCAAAAAAGGAACGCTATTGAGCGTTCCTTTTTATTTCTATTCTATTTTACATTTCAGTTATAAATTATAGTTATAACTTTAACTATAAAATAAACTAACGTTCCCCAAACGCGACACTCACATTGGTATAAATCGGTTTCCATAGGTACTGAAAAACCGATTTCTCACCCGTGGTAATGTCAACTTCACCGGTCATCCCCGGTAAAATAACAAACTGTTCAGGGTTATCTCTAAAATACGGCTTGTCTACCGACACGATCACCTCGTAGAAAATCTCGCCTCTTTCACTTTGGCTCGTCGTCGGCGAGATACTTTCAACTAACCCCTTCAATGCACCAAATCGGCTGTAGTCAAAGGCATCTACCTTGATACGGGTTGGCTGACCAACGCTCACAAAGCCGATATCTCGTGGAGATAAACGCGCTTTGAATGCGGCTTTTCCACCAACAGGGACAATTTCAACAACAGTACCTCCCGGTTGAATCACGCCACCATTTCTTGTGCTAGGAATACTTTGAACCAAGCCTTGCACTGGGGATTCCATAACCGTATTGACTAACTTAGCTTGACTGGATCGCACTCTTGCGTTCAATGCGGACAAGTCTGAAACCGCTTTGGAGCGTTGATCGCTCACTTCCACTTTAGCCTCAGCGAGTAACTGCTCTATTTTTTGATCATTACTTTCACCTTGACGAATCAACACGGATTTCTTGCCTCGTGCTTCTTCTATCTTTTGTTCGATGGAGGCTAGTTTCTGACGCATTTCGAGTACACGCAAACGGGATATATTTCCCGCTTTGAAACCTTTTTCAAGTATCACTAATTCTTGCTTAGTGGCGGTGAGTTCTTTTTCATAGCTGGGCAACGTCTTTTCAACACTTCTTAGCTGCTCTGATATTTGCTCGCTCTCTTTTTCCAGTACAATTCTTTTTTGGAAATACAACGCTTTTTGGGCATTCAGCTGGGCTTTTTGTTGGCTGACAATGTCGGGAAAGTCCACTTCAAACTCAGCAAAGTTCGGCTCTCGTTGCTCAAGCAGCGCATTCATTCGCTCAACACTCATTTGCAGTGTAACTTGTTGTGATTGCAACTCTTCGAGCGCCGTTTGTTGGAACGTTGCATCAAACTCTACCAACGGCTGACCAACCTCCACCAGCTGCCCCTCTTTCACAAGAATACGTTTTAATTTCCCGCCAATGTCGCTTTGCAGTATCTGCTTCTCTCCTTCAGGAATCACTGCGCCTTTTGCTTTAGCAATTTCATCAACTTGAGTGACCAAAGACCAAGTGACAAAAGCGATGACACAAAAGGCAACCGACCATGTCGCCAATGCCAATGTACGAGCCGTATTTTGTGATTCAACAAGTTCACCGTAGCGCTTGCCCTTCTCGATAGATTGTTTAGCCATTAGCGACTCCTTGCTTAGACTCAGATTGTTCTTGTGGGGCTGCATTTTGTTGAGCAGACGGATCTTGTTCTTGGGAAGTTTGAGGCTCTGAAGGCTGTCCCTGCTTCGAAGACTGTTCCGGCTCTAATGGGCCTGCATAAACCACTGCACCTTCATTTAATACCACCACTTTATCGGCAAGCTTGATTAAATCCGGATCGTGGGACGTGTAAATCACCGTTGCTTTTCCTTTTTTCGATTGCACAAACTCACCAAATATACGTTTAGCATTTGGGTGAGCATCAGGCACAGGATTATCCATTAAGAACATTGGGTAGTCACAAACCAGCGCTTTCGCGTCAATGAGGATCTGCGCGACGCTGCCAGACAACATGTCAAAAAGGCTGTCCGGCTGAATACTGCTGATGGAAGTATCGAGCCCACCTGATAATGTCTCGAACCAACGCTTTCCACCGACCATTTCAATTGCAGAGATCATTTTCTGATCTTCGACTTTGTGACCGTCGTTTAGCCACTCTCGAATACTCAGCGTAAGCAAATCAGGATATGCGGCTCGAATGAAACACCAATGGCGATAAAGCTGCGGATCGTATTGAACGAGGTTAACGCCTTCAAGCTCGACCATGCCATTTTGGATAGGCTGCAAGCCAGACAGCACTTCAATTAATGTTGATTTACCGCTCCCAGAAGGGCCGGTAATCGCGACAATTTCACCGGCTTCAATATCAAAACTCACACCATTCAAGGCCGGGCGACTCTGTTTGGGATAGCGCAGTGTCACTTGGTCTAATTTCAAATTAGGCGCTACCACAGGTAACGGGTGATGCTGGTAACTGAATTCACGCTCAGACGGCTGAGACAAAATACGGTTCACTTGCAACTTGGATTGATTAAAGCTATTAAAACGCATCGCACTGTTTGCCAACACCTGAGCAGGACCCGTTACTTTAGATATCAACATCATTGAAGCAATCAAACCACCAGGGGTCATCACTTGTTCAAAAATAAGTCCTATACCTAACCCCATCACGGCGAGTGTCGACCCCACACCAATGAAATAGTAAATCGAGGTGTACCGGCTCTGGAGAACCGATTGATTAAAGGTCACTGTTGAAGCAAGAAGATTGGCCTTTTTGAAACGTTGAATCCAGTGCTCTGAGAATCCAGCACTGCGAATAAAGGCAAGCTTGGATGACAGCTCATTAGTCATGTTTTGACGATTCGTACCTGCCACTGTCGATTGCATAGAGCGCTTGCTGCTAGAGCGTATCGAGCGTTTTGCTAGCAAGTAATAAAGGATTAAAGAGACGACTGGAACCAGTACCAACCACCCGCCTAAAACACCTATCGCAAGTACAAAAATAAGAATGAATGGTAGGTCAAATAACGCATTTCCTAATGGCCCCGATAGCACACCTGAAATACGCTCTGACAACATCACTTGGTTTTGCTGACTAGAAGAAGCTGTTTGCTGATTTTGAGCATAGCTATTACGAAGCAGACGCTGCACGAGGGATTGAGAAATCTCACGACTTACTCGGTTCGAAACTGAAGCAAACACGCGGCTACGTAATGTTCTCAACCAACCCATCATCACAAACAGCAACGCCGCGCCAATGGCGATACCTTGCAACTCATGGCCTGCATCACCACCAATCACATGGTCATAAATCGACATCGTGATGAAGGGGACGGCAAGTGCAAACAAGTTGGTAATAAAGCTGACCAACAACAATTTAGGAATGATGGGACGAAACGCATGTAACCTTTCGCCAACCCAATCAGGAGAGGCTTTCTCTAATGGCGGACCTTCGATAACGATGCAAAACTGCGGGACATCGGTGATGTCGTCATTGGCGTTAAAAGAAACAAATTGTTTGGATTCTAAATGACCAGAGACCAGCTCATTTTCACCAAGCACCAGTAAAACCAATTTATGCTCGCCAACTTCGTCTAGGTTGGCAACCAAGCGATATGGCAATGCAAGCCTATCGAACAAGGCAAACATATCGTCGATTGATTCAATCCCATTTTCATCGACCCATTGACGTGCAAACAACTGGATATTCGTATTCACTTCCAACTGTTTAAGGACAGAAAGGCTTTCATTTTCTAAATGATTCATCACCTCTTGTCGACCATTCGTATCTGCAAGGTTGTTCGTACCTGAAGGGTTACCAGTATCTAAACGATTCATACAATAGCCTCCTGGTTGTTCTCACTGTCGACCGCAATAGTTCGACTTTCCACTGTAATGATTCGATTAGCCAATTCGCGAAGTTTAGAATGGTAGCTCACCATCAGTATCGTGCGTCCTGCCGTCACTTCTTCTTCCAGAACCTTAGCTAGGTTTCCGAGGGCATCTAAATCAAGCGAGGAATCTGGCCTTTCTAACATGATAATGGGTTTATCACTTGCCAGTTGAGTCGCGATATTGAGCATTTTCACGTTGCCCATACTCAGCAGAGACGCACTCGTATGGCCAATTTGTGTCTCTAGTCCATCGGGTAATCGAGTGATTTCCTTGGTTAAACCCAAACGCTTAGCATAGTCACTGGCGCTATGTGTTCTCTCAGGATCAAACCCGCACAAGTTGTCGAGAATAGTACCTGACACCAACTGCCCTTTAACACCGCAGTAGGCCGCAATGTTGGTTACGGATGCGATCGAAACGGTAACTCCGTTAATGGAGCACTCCCCCGCTTTTAGATCGTCAATACCTGCAATCGATGACAATAAATGACTGTTGGTGTGGCGATCCTCACTCTCTAGCAATACCAACTCGCCTTTATTCAATGTGACATCTGCATGAGCGAGTTCACCGTATCTTTCAACGGTCGCTTGCTTGATTTCCAACACCTCAAAGTCAGATAAGTGGCTCTCGGCTTGCTCAGAATCTGAAGAGTCCGATAGTGACAAGTCACTCAATTTTTCTATTGCCTGATTGGCACTGTGTATTGAATTAAGCTTGATTCGAACTCCCACTAAAGCACTTAACGGTGCAACCGCTCGGCCAGATAAAATAGAACATGCTGCCAGCCCACCTGTGGTTAACTGTCCATCCAGCACCCACAAGCTGCCAGTAATCACAAGTAAAACTGACGTCGCTAATGCTGCAAGCTGAATACATTCTTGGGCGAAGGCGTTCTGTTCTTCTTCTCTCGCTTTAGACTGAGAGCGAACATTATTGAGGGATTTAAACTGGTTGAAGATTCGAGATTCAACGGCCTGGCGTTTGATTCCCTGAATGGTTTGGCTCAGTAAAATCAAGAACGCTTTGCGCTCCTGCTCATCTTGAGAAGCTTCTTCACTTAAGCTTTTTACGCGAATAGAAGATAACCAGACAATTCCGAGAGTAATAAGCCAAACTGCCAAAGGTATCGCCACTAACTCACCACCGATGTAAGCCACCAAACCCAAGAAGATCAATGCGAAAGGCAAATCAATAAAGCCTGCAATCACCCCTCCGGAATACCAATCTTTAACTTTGGATACAGAGCCGAGCCCTTCTTCTACGCCACCAACACCTAAATGACGCAGATGACCTGATGAAGCGTTAGTCACCCTTTCAACCAAGGTTTGATAGGTCGCTTTCTCGGTGTTACTGGCCGCGGCAGACAAAAGCCAAGTTCGCACAAACCGGATTAGCGCTTCCATAGCGACAGCCAACGTCGCACCCGCTAATAACAGAGTGGCAGTCCCATAACTCTGGTTAGGTAAGATACGATCGTAAATTTGTAAAACCGTTAGCGGAACGGCGAGAGAAAGAAGATTTATGAGCAAAGAAGGCAGTAGGACTTTCCCCACCACCCCTTTGTTTTTCATTGAACTTGCGGGCATACACAATCCTTATCCATGCTTATGAAATAATATTGGTACAGGCTACTATGTTATGCAAGGTAAGGGGCTGATTTAATTTAATTTTAAGATATTACTAGAATTCTGTTATTTCGAGAAAATCCTACAGCCAAAATCACACGTTATCACTAATTAAGTTATAACGAGAAACATCTAACTTTAGCTAGTTCTGTTCAAATCAAGATTTTCAATATTAGAGCTTCTTTTAGATTAGTAAATGTATGTGTGATTCATATTAACGGATTATGAATGAGCTTTTATACTAAATGATATTGGGGCGTGCGACGTGAGGTCGTATGAAGCGCTGTTCACCTCTTAATGTGTGAACCATCTGTATCACCAGATGAACCTAGGACTCTGAATAAAGTAGCGAGTCTGACAATGTAACGAAGACTGGTCATGCACCAGTCGGGATCTAAATCGCGAGAGAACGATCCTCCT
>NZ_SHMN01000026.1:0-51907 GCF_029478525.1 Vibrio sp. 1151_11
ATAAAAAAAGAGACTCCCCCATGAATAAAGAAAAAATGCCGCTGCAGGTATGGATCTTAACGCTTGCAGCTTTTGCTATCGGTACCGCGGAATTTGTTATTGCAGGAATTCTTCCTCAAGTCGCCAATTCATTCTCCATCACTGAAGGACAAGCGGGTTACTTAATCAGTGCCTACGCGCTTGCCATTGTATTTGGCGGTCCTCTACTCACAATTTACTTAGCACGCTTTAATAAGAAAGCCGTACTGGCTGGGCTAATGGTGTTGTTTATCCTCGGCAACATATTGTCTGCTTTCGCACCAAACTACTTTGTGCTGATGGTGAGTCGAGTGATCACTGGTTTGGTTCAAGGTCCGTTCTACGGCATCGGTGCCGTGGTAGCGACCAGTTTGGTTTCAGAAAAAATGGCAGGTCGCGCGGTCGGACAGATGTTCGCGGGCTTAACACTGGCTAACGTTTTAGGTGTGCCTAGCGGTACTTGGATTGGCTTGCAATTCGGCTGGCACACCACTTTCTTGACCGTTGCCGCTTTTGGCTTAGTGGCTCTGTTCTTCATCACGTCAGTGATCAAATCGACCGGACACGGCGAAGCAAAAGACGTCAAAGCGCAATTGGCCGCGTTCAAAAACCCAATGCTACTTATCGGCCTAGCGATCACCGTATTTGCTTGGTCGGGGTTCATGACTTTGTATGGCTACATCGCCCCTATTGCCATGCACATCACTGGCTTTGGTGAAAGTGCCGTGACTTGGATTTTAGTTATCGTTGGCATCGGTCTAATTGTTGGCAACACCATAGGTGGTCGTTCATCAGATAAAAACCTACAAAAAGCGTCCATGTTTTGGGCTATCGCGATGATTGTTTCACTCGTACTGGTCGGCCTAACCGTAGACAGCAAAGTACTGTTCATCGCTACCGCCTTTGTATTTGGTATTGCTTCGTTCGCTAACGTACCAGCGATGCAGCTTCGTGTAATGAACCATGGCGGTGAAGGTCAAGAGTTAGCGGCGACGGCAAACATCTCAGCATTCAATTTAGCCAATGCCTTTGGTGGTTTCTTAGGTGGCATGGTGCTCGATAGCCAAATGGGCGCAGGTATGATCCCTTACGCAGCCATCCTTGTTCCACTGATTGGTTTACTCTTCATCGCCAAAGCAAACCGCAAAGAAAGCAAACAAGCTGAGTTAGCACCAAGTTTCAACAACTAACTTCATCCCTATCGGTAGCCCTTATCTAACGCCTACTGAGTTAAATCGGGGCTATTTAATACGAACCACGAGAAAAACGCTATGAAACTCTACATTTACGAACATTGCCCATTTAGTGCTCGCGTCCGCTATGTTGCTGGCATGCTAAATATCCCACTCGACGTCATCAACATTGCGTATGATGACGACAAAACCACCACCGACCTGATTGGAACCAAGCAAGTACCGCTTCTTATCAAAGATAACGATGAAGTGCTAGCAGAAAGCCTAGACATCATCGCTTACTTCCTTGAGCTGGCAAGATCGACAGAGACAAGCCAACCGTCGCAACAAGTGCTGGACTGGCAAAAAATCGCGTTTCTTCCACTGCAAAAAGTGGGTTACCCACGTTGGTCAAATATGGATTTGCCAGAGTTTGCCACTCAGTCTGCACAACAAGCTTGGCGCGCTAAGAAGGAAACTGACGCACTCAATTTCGATGCCCTTCTGCAAGACACACCAAACATTGCCAAAGAGGTAGAAGCGCTCATCGAACGTGCGAAAACCGTGTTGAATCTCGACTCCTACCAACATGTGACTTTGGTAGACGAAGCCATCTTATTTTCTATTTTACGTGGCTTTTTCAGTGCCGCAGAAATCCAATGGGACAACACTGTGAAAAATTGGATGGAATCTGTGAGTAACAAAACCCAAGTACCACTACTTAAGTAAGGAACCGATCATGAGCAAACTTTTTGAACCAACACAGCTAAAACAACTGGATTTACAAAACCGTGTAGTCATGGCACCAATGACTCGAGCACGCACCAGCCAGCCGGGTAATATTCCAAACCAGATGATGGCGACTTACTACAAGCAACGTGCGACTGCGGGCTTAATTATTTCAGAAGCCACCCAGATTTCTGATGACTCACAAGGTTACTCTTTCACGCCAGGCGTCTACACCGACGAGCAAGTGGCAGGCTGGAAAGCAGTCACTCAAGCAGCAAAAGAACAAGGCGCAGCCATGTTTTGCCAGTTATGGCATGTTGGTCGTGTCTCGCACCCGACATTCCAAAAAGGTGAACAGCCTATTGCTCCATCGGCACTCAAACCGGTAGAAACCCAAGTGTGGATTGCCGACGAACAAGGCAATGGCAACATGGTCGATTGTGTAGAGCCACGAGCTATGACTCAAGCCGATATTGACCGTGTTGTGAGTGATTTTGCCCATGCAGCTAAACGTGCGATTGAAGCTGGCTTCGATGGCGTCGAAATCCACGGAGGTAATGGTTACCTGATTGATCAGTTCCTACGTACAAATTCAAACCACAGAACCGATAACTATGGCGGTACTCGCGAAAACCGACTTCGCTTTTTATTAGAAGTGGTCGATGCGGTGAGCGAAGCCATTGGTGCCAACAAAGTGGGAGTTAGACTCGCGCCTTTCATCACTTTTAAGGACATGAACTGCCCAGACATTGTGCCAACCATCCTCGAAGCATCGAAACAACTTCAAGCTCGTGATATTGCGTACTTGCACCTGTCTGAAGCGGATTGGGACGACGCGCCAGTGATTCCAGAAAATTTCCGAATCGAACTACGCAAATACTTCACAAACACAATTATCGTTGCAGGCAGTTACACCCAAGATCGTGCCGATGATGTACTCGAAAAAGGTTATGCGGATTTAGTGGCGTTTGGACGCCCGTTTGTTTCTAACCCAGATTTGGTAGCACGCTTAAAGCACCAACAACCTCTGGCTGAGCTGGATGGTTCGACATTATTTGGTGGTAATGAGCATGGATACATCGACTACCCAACACTCCCTTAAAAACACAACGACCTAGACAAAAATAAGTATTTACAACGTGCAGTGTTTCTTTGAATCAAAGAGCTTATAAGCTGCACTTTTTCTTGTATAACATTGTCACATTTAGGCGCTCAGTCATTCATCACTAAATGATGGCCATATGTCTATAGACCAATTTTATCAAGATCTTGGATAAGGTCATCTCGCTAACTTGGAGTACTGTACCACTACAGACAAGCCTCTATCGGTTTGGATTCGGCCCCCGCTGGGAGCCATATCCCCTTAACCTGAGGTTACAACATCAATCTGCTACAAAAGGTTCAACTTTTATTCGATATATAAGCGTATAAATCACAGGTAAGATAACCAAAGTTAGCACAGTGGCAAAACCTAAACCAAACACTATCGTCACCGCCATCGACTGAAAGAAAGGATCAGAGAGTAAAGGAACCATCCCCAACATCGTCGTTAATGCCGCCATCCCGACAGGCCTAACACGACTCACGGCCGATTGGTAAACAGCATGATAAGGCGGTTTACCTTCTTTTAGTTCCAAATTGATTTGATCAACCAATACAATGCTGTTTTTGATAATCATCCCGCTTAAGCTCAGCATTCCTAAGACTGCCATAAAACTCAAAGGCGCATCGAGTGCTAACAGACCAAAAGCAACGCCTATCACCGCAAGAGGTACGGTCAACCAAATAATGATCGGCTGTCGAAGCGAATTAAAAAGCAAAACGGTAATTAAAAACATCGCTAAATAACCCATAGGGATAGAGCTAGCTAACCCTTGCTGGGCTTCAGATGAGGTTTCAAACTCGCCTCCCCACTCCAATGTATACCCAACAGGTAACTCCAAAGCCTCTACCTTATAGCGCACTTTTTTCAGTAGTGAATCTGCGGTTTCATGGCTGTGGGTTGCTGGATCTGCTAATACAGTAATAACTCTCTTTCTATCACGACGCATTATGATTGGGTTCTCCCATTCACTTGCAAAACTGCTAACTAGCTGAGTTATCGGGGCGAAGTCCTGATATTTAGAACTCCACACTTGTAGCTCATTTAAACTATTAGCATTTTTACGTTCATTCGCTGGGGAACGAGCGATGATAGGTAATAGGTGTGAACCATCACGATAAATACCAATCTGTTGACCATTAAAGTTACGTAGTAAAGCCGTATCTAGATCTTGCTTACTAATGCCAATTTCACGTGAACGAGCTAAATCAATTTGCGGACGAATAATTAATTGCTTATTTCGCCAAGTGCTACGAATATTATCTGCGTCAGGTTCTTGATTAAAGATATCCTTAACTTGTTCTGATAATTGCCGAAGTATTATAGGATTATCACCATACAATCTCGCCTCTATTTTGGCAGCTGGAGATGGGCCATTTTCCATTTTTTTTACACGGTATTCAGCTTCGGGATAAGCTTGTCTTAGATGTTGTTCTAGCCAAGGTAGAAACTGCGCTAGATTTTCTAAATCTCTCATCTCAATCATTAATTGAGCATAAGCGGCATACGTTTTCTCCGGTTGATATGTTAATGCAAATCGTTGAGCACCCTGTCCTATTACCGAGGTAATATTCACAATACCGTGTTCATCGTAAGTATTTAATAAATCATGTTCAATACGGTTTACTAACGTCTCTGTACCTAAGATATCTGTACCTTCTGGCATCCAGATATCAACCATAAAAATAGGTGTAGTTGAGGCTGGGAAAAATACATTTTTTACCTTCGTCATACCGATTACAGTAGCAATGAGCATGATGACTACGATGATTAAACTCAAAAGTCGATAACGCATTGCAGACGATAATATCTTATCGTATAGAGTAAAAATCACTCCGTTATAAGGATTTGTTTCAGCATTACTTTTATCCCCATCCTTAAAAAGCAAATAACAAAAGAACGGTGTAATGGTAATTGCCGTAACCCAACTAATTGATAATGAGATAAGCAACACTTGGAACAAGGATGCACAAAACTCACCAGTAGCATCCGATGAAAGACCAATCGGTGCAAAAGCCATAATCGCAATGATGGTCGCACCTAATAGCGGTCCTTGGCTTTGTTTGACAATACGACTAGCAGCCTCCTTACGACTTAATCCTTTTCTAATGCCAATAATAATACCTTCAGTGACAACGATCGCATTATCAACTAACATTCCCAAAGCAATGATCAAAGCGCCAAGCGAAACGTTCTGTAACTGAATTCCAAATACATTCATCACAATAAACGTGCCAAGTATGGTAATTGTTAAAACGGCGCCCATCAGAACTCCGGATTTTAACCCCATAAACACCAGTAAAACGAGAATTACAATCGCAACTGACTGAGCAAGGTTGATGATAAATCCGCTAACGGCTTTATCCACGATCGCTCCTTGATCATAAATCACATTAAGTTGCATTCCTACGGGAATTTCCGCCGACAGCGATCCTATATGCTGGCTGATTGCACGAGAAATATCGACAACATTAACGCCTGAAGAATAGGAAATACCGACAGATAGAGCCTTTTCTCCATTACTGTGATAAATCTCGCTTGGTGCTTCTGTGGTCGTTCGATATATCTTAGCAATATCCCCCAGATAAATTAATTTATCACTACCCGCTGGACTAACTAAGATGTGCTTCATTTCGGTAATATCTGCCAGTTCACCTGTTGGATGAATTCGTATTCGATAATCACCGACTAGCATTTTCCCTGCATTGGAAACCACATTTTGGGTTTGCAATAAGCCATAGATGTAATCAGGCTCTAATCCCAATGCAGCTAACTTTTGCTGGCTCATTTCAACCACAACGATCTCTTGTGGAATGCCCG
Source organism: Vibrio sp. 1151_11 (assembly GCF_029478525.1). Taxonomy (NCBI): domain Bacteria; kingdom Pseudomonadati; phylum Pseudomonadota; class Gammaproteobacteria; order Vibrionales; family Vibrionaceae; genus Vibrio; species Vibrio sp. 1151_11. The sequence continues at coordinate 5,842 of NZ_SHMN01000026.1, forward strand.
TTACTGAGACTTTTTTTACACCAGGTATTAACACGAGCTCACGGCGTAACAAATTACTGAAATTGTGTAGCTCTCTATAACTATAACCTTCCCCAGTAAGATTGAGCATATAACCATAAACATCGGAAAAATCATCAACAATCACTGATGTGCTGACGCCAGTAGGCATAATTCCTTGAGCATCGTTTACTTTTCGGCGTAGTTCATCCCATACTTGTGGCAAGCTATGTTTATCATATTGATCGCTGATTTCTACTTCGATTTGAGATAGGCCAGCACTATTGATTGACGTAATATGCTTTATCTGTGACATCTGCTGAATTGCATCTTCTAATGGAAGCGTCACTTCTTCTTCAACTTGTTCGGGACTCCCTCCCGGATAGTTAGTAATCACTAAGGCTGTCTTGATCGTAAATTCAGGCTGCTCAAGTTGACCTAAATTCGTGAAGGATATTGCCCCTCCAACCAGCATCAACAGTACAACCATCCAGCTGATCACTTTATGATTAATGCTATAGAGTGCAGCGTTCATAGTTATACCCCTCTCGCCCAGATAAGAGGTTTAATTAGCTCTTTATCCGTTAGCGAGTTGACTCCATTAGCAACCACTTGGTCACCTACCTCAAGACCAGACAAAACTTCAATACCCTCAGCATGCAAATTACCTAATAAAACAGGGGTTAATTTCAACGTCTGAGTCTCTGGTTGATATACCCAAACCGATGCAGCATGCTCACCTTTATCAGAAAAATCCTGACTCGTTCTCACTAACGCACTCAACGGTAAAAGTGAAATCGAAGTACGATGGGAAGTCGCTGCTATCATATCAATCGAAACCGTCGTACTCATTCCAGGTAATAGATGCGTGAGTTCTGGTGCAGTTAAAGTAAAGGTCATTTCATAGGTTTGTGTTCCTTCCGCCGCAAGATAACTGTGCTCTTTATAATTCAACAAAAAACGTTGCCCTTTAACAAAGCTATCGAACTGCGCAAAGGCATTTATATCTTCAAGGTTCATGGAATTTTTTAAATCAAGAAGCACAGATTCAGGCAATTGAATTTTCAGATCAAAGGTATCAATATTTTGCAAGGTGATAATCGTCTGATTCGATGGAATCATTTGGTAGTTATCAGTATGTACCTTTCCTATAACGCCTGAAAATGGAGCATATAACGTGGTATAGGCTAATTGATCTTGATTCGCTCTCAAGCTAGCTTCTGCTGATTTTAAGACCGCACGAGCACTATCTACATCGGACGCTGAAATCAGTCTCCGGTTGAGTAGCGTTTGTTTCCGTTTAAAGTCAACTTGAGCAAGTTCAAAGTTTGCTTTTGCATTAAGCAGGGCGTTGATAGCATCACGTTTATCTAACTCGGCAAGAATGTCACCTTGAGCAACATATTGCCCTTCCACTAAATCAAGTTGAATCAGTTCACCGCTAATTCTAAAAGCAAGGTCTGCCTGCTGGCTCGCATACAGCTTGCCAGGAAAACGCCGTTGTTGTGACGAAGATAATTGATCAACATGAATCAGTTTCACCGAGCGAGGTGTGCTGGAGTTAGGGACATCCTCTTGGCTGGCAAAGTTACAACCAGCAAGCAAAGTTGATAGTGCAAATGCGCTGGTAATCGGATAAAGCATAAATTTCAACATAGTATCCTTGAGATCTATCTATTGATAAAAGTTCATTATAGGGAGCAATCTGATTGCAAAAAACACAACAATGTGAAACATTGAGTTCCGAAAAATGAAACAAAGACACTTACAGTATGAAACTAGAAGATATTAAGTTATTTCACTTAATTGTGGATGCAGGTAATTTAACGAAAGCCTCAGAATTACTAGATTTGCCTAAATCTAACTTAAGTCGACGGATTAAAAATCTAGAAATAGAGCTTAAAGTAAGCTTATTTCATCGTCATCAACGGGCAATCACCTTATCGGAGAATGGGCGGCTCTTTTATCAACGCACTCAACCCCTCCTCGCAGATTTCGATTCCGTAATTGAAGATATGACGCATGACTCACTTGAGCTAAATGGACACCTACGATTACAGTTACTCCCATTACCGGGAGTAGATGTTTTTGAAAAATCAGTATTTAAATTTATGGAGAAGCACCCTAAAGTACATATTGAGATAATCATCAGTGCAGATGATCGAAATTTAATTAAAGATAATATAGATATTGCCATTCGAATTGGAAAACAATTAGAAAATTCAAGTTTAATTGCACGCCCATTAAAAACTATTACTATGGGCTATTATGCTAGTCCTAACTATTTAGAGAAATATGGACATCCGCATACTGAAGATGAATTAAAACAGCATAATTTTATTATTCAGAGAATGCCTGATGGAAAATTAGCAAGACAGTTTCCTTTATCTAACGGACAAACGTTTCAGGCAAAAGGAAAACTTGTCGTCAATGATATCGCACTAATAACTAGTGCCTGTATTAAACACCAAGGAATAATCTATCACCCTAATCATCTAGCTAAGCCTGAAGTAGAAAAAGGAAAATTAGTACACTTATTAACAAAAACCGATTCGATTAAATATACAGGGTGGTTAGTTTATCCCAATCGCAGTAGCTTATCTCGAGCAGCAAAAGCGCTAATAGACTTTATCTATAAAGAAGTTGAACCGCTGGTTATTGAATAACCATTACATAATAAAAAAAGAATAGATTTTAGGTTCATAAACATTATATCCTCAATATAAATTGGAGTTGTCGCCCAAGTAACCACAACTCCAAACAGACTATTAACCAAATAAAAATATTGCTTTACTCAACCTTCGCTTGAATAAAGTCCAGCACTTTAGCTACATAGGGCTCGGTATCAAAGATAGGGTCACCATGGTGAGCCCCCTCAACCAAATAAAGATGATTCTCTACGTTATAATTATCAAGCACACTTTTTAAATACTCACTTTGGCTATACGGTACCGTCGTATCATTGAGGCCATGAAAGAGAATAAAAGGTGGCGTTGTGTCATCAATATAAGTTGTTGGAGAAGCCCATTTAGCAAAATCAGCATCTTCTCTTGCGAATTTACCCAGCATTTTGGCTTGTGATGAGTCTGGCGCATCATGATCGATTTCCCCACTGTTTCCTTTCAACTCAACAAGATCACTCGGTCCAAAAAAATCCACGACCGCGGATACTTTATAACGCGGCTCATGCCCTGCTAGGTAAAAACCACTGTCATGGGCATTAGACGTCGCCACTAACATCGCTAAATGCGCACCCGCAGAGCGGCCCATCATCACAACGCTATCGCTCTTTAAAGAGTATTCCTGATGGTGATCGATCAGATAATTGATCGCATCGTTAATATCCGCTACAGGTGCAGGAAACGTAGCTTCGCTGCTTAAGCGATAATTCACCGCCGCGACAGCGTAGCCATGGTTTAATAACGAGTTCGCTAATTGCCCATTTTTAGTGACAAATTCATCTTTCGATCCGCGCATCCATGCCCCACCATGAACCCATACGAGTAAAGGTGTAGCTTGTTTCTGATTGGGCAGATAAAGATCCAACGCCAACTCTTTTCCGTTCACGGTCTTATAAACTATCGTTTGTTTTTGAACAGGGAGTTGTGTGGTCTCATTCCTATTTCTCGCGCTACAACCAACTAGTATGACAATACTGATAAGGGTTGTTAGCGCCACTGTTGCTATTTTCATTACAATGACCTCTTAATATAGTACACGAGCTAATGTTAAAGTAATGAAACTACTTCTCCATTCATTTTGCATTTATTTACATTTCACTCTGTCACCAATAATAATTGACAATTGACTTCAATTATTTACCGGTAAATAGTGTTGGATAAAAGTAATAACGGCAGGCACATATTTCTCCGTATCAAAGACTTTCGCACTGTGGCCCACATCTGGTTCAATCAAAAGTTGGTTCTCAATTCCATGTTGATCAAGCTGTTTTTGAAACTCAATACTTTGCACTATCGGTACTTGTTTATCCTTGTTGCCATGCAGCAAAAGAAACGGTGGAGTTTGGGCTGAAACATAGCTGATCGGAGAGGCTTGTTTCGCCAACTCCGGAGCTTGAGCTGGAATAGCGCCGAGAAATTTAGAAACCGATGAATTTTGAGTAGTTTTGTCGCCTTTCGCATTGCCTAGAGCTAATAAATCCATCGGCCCAAAGAAACTCACCACTGCCGCGACTTGGTATTTTGGCTCAAACGGAAAGCCCAACTCGCGATGAGCGTTGAGCGTCCCTATTAGCCCAGCGAGATGTCCACCAGCAGAGCGGCCCATCAACACTACTTGTTTAGCATCAAAATGGTACTCATCTGACCTTTGATGCAAAAAATTGATCGCGTCATTAATATCGATCACCGGTTGAGGAAAGCTCGCTTGCCCGCTTAACCGATAATCAACAGCTGCAAGGGCATAGCCTTGATCAAGTACCGAATCAAGCAGTCGCCGATTATCCGTTTCGATCGCCTCTTTACTGCCTCTCTTCCATGCTCCGCCATGAATCCAAATCAGTAACGGTGGACGCTCAGCGCTGGACGCCTTAGGAAAATAGACATTGAGCTTAAGATCTTGTCCATCAATGGTTTTATAGACAATATCTTTGCTCACTCTCGCATTAACGTCTGCACTTAAACTTGGTGATGTAAAGAAACACAGCAGCAGGAAATAAATAACTTTTCTCATGATCAATTCTCAACTCTTCTGGCGATCATTTATCACCAGAAGAGTGTTGTTTAAAAGGGATATTAGAATGACGTGTTGATGGCAAACCAGTAACGACGCCCATCTTCCACGTATCCGTATTCTTGGTAAGTAGTTTCTTGAGCAAACAGATTGTAGATGCCCGCCATGAGCTTGACATTGGCGTTCAGTTGCCAATTGCTACCAAGATCAAAATAGGTGATAGAAGGGGCTAAAACGTTACTCGAATCTTTGGTGATAGCTTGTTTTTCTTCACCTCGATAAGAGATCCGAGCCCATAAATTGAGATCATCTGCCACAGACCAATCGGTATTAATGGTCACTAGATGATTAGGCATCTGAGTGAGTGGTAATCCTTTGTCCTCACCGGACTGTTTCTCACTCTCGGTATAGGTATAGGTTGCCGCCGCATTCAGCGTCTGCGTAATATTTTTCGAGATAGAGACTTCCGCTCCATACGTCTTAGCATCTTCGATATTGATGTAGGTTGCATCACAAGCTCGGCCAGTACAGTTGGCATCAAGATTGACCGTATCTATTTTATTCTCGAAGCGGTTGTAAAAGAGCGTGACGTTCGACGTGAGCGTGTCATCGCCAACAAAATAGAGCCCAACTTCCGTATTGACGGATGTTTCAGCTTTCAGGTCTGGGTTGCCAAAGACCTCGCAGCGACCATTGCAGCTTTCTTGTACCCAATCGCCTTCCATCTCCGTCAAACTGGGTGCGCGATACCCTGTCGAGAGCCCACCTTTTACCGTCCAATGGTGATTTAAGGTATAAACGCCGTACAAACGTGGACTCAGTTGAGTATTAAATTGGTCATTATCATCCAAACGAAGCCCTGCCGTTAGTGCTAACAAGTCCGTTAAATACCATTCATCTTCTGCATACAAAGACCACTGGGTGTTTTTAAACAAAAACTGGCGATTATCCAGTTGCTGTTTTTCGTAAGCGGCCCCCACCGTCAGATAATGCTCGCCAACAGGTATCGACCATTGTGTATTGACGCTGGTATTTTCTACTTCCAGTTGACGACCCACATTTTCTACCTTTTCATGGGTCCAATACGATTGGCCCTGTCCCCACTTATAAGTACCAGAATGAGCCAGACCGAAAGAGCGACGGTGGTTATTGGTTTCTGCATTTGCCTTTCGAGACTTATTTTCAGTATTGATGCGTTGCTGATCATGATAGGTATAATCGAAGGTCAGGGTATCGTCATCCGTTGGCGTGAGATAAAGCGATGCGCGATAACTTTGCAGCTCTTTACCACCATTGGCATACAAGATCTCATCTTCTTTACGCTCTTGATACAAACCTGACAGTGAAGCGCTGAGTAAATTATCCACAAGCGGACCGGCAGCATAGAGCTCTCCTTGATAGAAGTCACCTGATTGCGTATTTTCTTGTAGTGTCGCTTCAGCGCGAAGGCTACCGTGCCACTGCTGATAATCTTTGCGGGTAATGATGTTGATAACACCACCGATCGCATCAGAACCATATAATGTCGACATCGGGCCACGGACCACTTCGATACGCTCAATGGCATTGAGTGGTGGCAACCAGTCCTGCTCAAAACCGCCCCCACTACTTACTTGTGTTTCACGACCTGACTGTTTGCGTCCATCGACAAGAATAACGGTATATTCAGAAGGCATCCCTCGTAACGAAATTTCCTGACGCGATCCACCCCCCGTGATCACCACACCCGGTAGATCTTTCAGGGCATCAGTTAAGTCTTTGTAGGAACGGCTGTCAAGTCGCTCACGGTCAATCACACTGATCGATGCAGGTGCCTCCGTGACGACCTTGTCATAACCCGAGGCGGTAACAACCAAGGTCTCCATTGTTTGTTTGGCAATCTCTTCTGCCTGAACTGGGGCCTGCACACCGACGCTTAACCCCATGATACTGAGTTTAACTGCAATCGTAGATAAAGAATGACGAGTAAAGAGGGCATATTGCATAACGCTACTGCAAGTTATGCAATTATCAGATTTTCCGTATGATCTTCTACATAGTATTGTTTGAAAATCGAACGCACCCATTCACACATCGCATCATCATGAAATCGCTTGTGCCAATAGAGATATACCGAGGTAAATTCTAAGCGGAGTTCGCTCGGGACTTCTCTTGTGATTAAGCGACTATCTAGACATGCCTCGTCGGCGTAAGCGGCTGGCAGGTGGAAGATGATATCGCTTGTCGCTGCGATATTCGCAGCAGAACTGAAATGACTGAGCAAGACAGGGACCGATAGGCGATTCTTTTTATCGACTAAGCCAAGCTCAATAAATTTATGTTCAAACGAGAGGGTTTTTTCTCCCTGCAAAGAAATTTGTCCGAAGCAGCAATGGAGTAATTTGTCCGCCGAGAGAGTTTGCTCGGCAAGCAGATGCTCCCGACTCATGAGCAGTTTAAACTCACGTTTGGCTACTGTCATTCGGTATAAATTTTGATCGGAACTGGGGGGCTGGTGAGCGGATAGAACAAAATGCACATCACCCGCAATCAAGGCTTCGAAGTGCCGTTTAGCTGTAGTATCAATACTAATGGTCATTTTCGGTGCTTGACGGCGAATCTCACTAATCACCGTGGGCATTAAGGTATTGATCTGCGGCTGGAGTCCAAAAAATCGTACAGTACTTGTCGTCGTTTGGGGAGTAAAGGACTGTTTGTTAACCAATACTTCTAAACTATTGATCACCAAATTGATGTCTTGCTTAATATTCGAGGCTTTCGGCGTTAACTCATAGCCTGAATGGGTTCGGACCAAAAGTTCATCGGAAAATAGCGTGCGCATCTTTTGCAGTGCACGACTGACTGACGATTGGCTAACATTCATTCTCAGTGCTGTATTCGAGACATGCTTTTCTTCGAGTAAACTCTTAAGAATCAGTAGAGAATTGATATCAACCTGAGATATGTCCATAGTGAAAGCTCTTTGATAAAAATATGTATATACAAGAATACCAGCCAAATGGGCATAAAAAAGCACAATCATCATAAACATAATAGTCATTGATCATTGCTACTACTTCATTTTAAACGCGTTCCTCCATTTTGATTTAAATCTGTTTACATATTGACAATTGTACAAATGTTTCACACTATCGGAAATAATTAATGATAATAATTATCATTACGTCGTAATGTTTATGCGGATAGTGCTCATGAAATCTCTACATAATGTGATGAACGCTTCATCAATCACTCCTTTACCCAATCTCTACCTTCTAGACCAATCATCAGAAACCAATAATCAACGATCAATGGCCGTTCACCAACACCGCCAAGATATTCAAAATATCTTGGCGGGTCGTGACTCAAGGATGTTGGTGATTATTGGGCCATGTTCAATCCACGACCCTGAGGCTGCAATTGACTATGCACACAGACTCGCAAAGGCACAAAAACAGTTCAGCAGCACTCTCAAGTTGGTGATGCGAACCTATTTTGAAAAACCGAGAACGCGGACTGGCTGGAAAGGATACATGGTTGACCCTGATCTCAACGGTCAATTTAACTTACTCAAAGGGCTCAGCTCTAGCCGTGAATTACTCAAGTCAGTCTTAGCACTAGGTGTACCAACAGCGACTGAGTTTTTAGATACGCATATCGCTCCGTATATCGCGGACCTTATTTGTTGGGGTGCGGTTGGCGCAAGAACCACTGAATCACAACCGCATCGCCAACTCGCGTCAGCATTGCACTGCCCTATTGGTTTTAAAAATGGTACTGACGGCAATACGACCATTGCAATCGATGCGATTCATGCCGCTAACGATTCACATCTGTTGATTATGGCGGGTGAGAATGGACAACCGGTAGCGGTGCAAACTCAAGGTAATCCATATTGCCATATTATTTTACGTGGTGGTGTCACGCCAAACTATGCAAGTCACAGTGTTAAAAGTGCGGCTTATCAATTACACCATAGCCAACTCAGTAGTAGGCTAGTGGTTGACTGCAGCCACGGCAATAGTGGAAAAATCGCTAAGAATCAATTGGATGTAATAAACAACATAGCCCAGCAACTGCTGTCTGGAGAGCGCTACATTGCGGGGGTAATGTGCGAAAGCTTTTTGCAAGGCGGTAGCCAAGCTTTGGATAAAGGCCCGCTCTGCTACGGCCAATCCATCACTGATGAGTGCTTAAGTTGGGAGGATACAATGTGCTTTTTAAATACGCTCGATGATGCGGTCGCAACACTTCAACAGCAGCAATATTGTCAGCCCGCTCCAGTGTAAACGACCACTAAGGTGAAGCTCCTACTTGCTTCACCTTGCCTACCGTCAGCGGCCTTCACCTAATTATCGAGCGTAGCGCCGCCATCCACTCTCAAATCATGCATGGTGATTTGACTTGCTGCATTGGACATCAAAAACATAACAACCCCAGCAATGTCTTCGGGCTCCGCCATTTTGCCAAGGGGTATCCCCAAACGGTACTGTTCAAGATTACCTTTTATCACTTCTCTTTCACCATATTCGCTGTTCCATAACTGCGTTTGCATTTCGGTGCGTGTTGAGCCTGGGCTAACGATATTGCATCGAATTCCATCGTTTGCAAGCTCAAGAGCTGCGCACTTGACCAACATATGCAAAGCCGATTTAGATGCCGCATATGCTCCAATATTGAGCCGAGGCGTATTCGCTGAATTAGAGCCAATCACAATAACATTGCCACGCTGGCGCACTTTCATTCCTATCGTAACCCCTTGCAAAGCGGCTAAGGTGCCAAACGTATTGACATCAAACATCGCTTTGATCTCTGACATCGATAATTCGGTTATTGAACCAAGGTGCAATATGCCAGCGCAGCTGATGAAATGATCAAACTGATAGCGCTCATTCAGTTCTTGTACCCTTTTTTTTACGTCGTCATGATGCTGTAAATCAAGCTCATAGCAATGAAGCTGCTCAGTATAGCGCGCGTTCAAACTCGCTAATTGCTGAGTTAATTGGTGGTGATTTCTATCCGTCGCTACAACTCGATAACCGCTCGCCAGTAAAGATTCCAATACCGCATAACCAATCCCCTGTCCGGCTCCAGTCAATAAAACCGTTTCGTCTAATTTCATCATTTTCCTAACTTTACTCCGTTAAATCCACACTAAACCATAGCCATAACCGAATCTCACCCTCAGTTAATAACATTAATTATCATTTGTTATTGATAATTATTATCATATATAATCTGCGTACTTTAGTGGTTTGTAAAATAATAAGCAATTAGGCGTAACACGTTATTAATGGAGTTTTGGTGATGAAACGTGAAGTTATTGGGTTTTCAAAAATGGCTAATCAGCTATTGGATGAGCACTTAAAAGAATCTCCCTTCTTTTTTGCTTCGCCTCACAACACCATGCTTGGCGTGGGAATTGCTCATCAGTTCAATCAGGCGATCCCATTCTGCGAGCTGGCGGATCAAGCAACAAAGATGCTAGAAGCAGCAAAAACAGATGAGTACGATAATCCTATTTTATTTGCGACGATTCCTTTTAATGAAGAGACGGCGACGCGTTTCTTTATTCCAGAAAAGCTCTATGTTTCTGGTAGCCCGCGGGCCAGTGAAAAAGAGGAGCAGCAGAGCCACAAAGCGACCATTGTTTCACCGCCAACAGGCAACGACTACAAACAAGGAGTCACAACCTTACTTGAGCTGTTTAATACCACCGAACTATCAAAAGTGGTGCTATCACGTTTAGTGAAACTCTCGACTCCGCAACACATCGATCAAACTCGTTTATTGCGTAATCTGTTGTCCATCAATCGCAATGGCTACACTTTTTCTACTGAAATTGGCCCTAACGCCAAGTTAATGGGCGCCAGTCCCGAGTTGTTGTTGGCGAAGAAAGGCGGGTTTATCGTTTCTAACCCCCTAGCGGGCTCGCGGCCTAAATCAAACAATGCGGTGCAAAACCAACAGCGCTCCGCTTCATTACTTGATACGCAAAAAGATCTGAATGAACATGCCTTCGTCGTCGAGGAAGTCGAGAAAGTACTCAGCCGCTACTGCCATAACTTATTTACCCCTATGGTTCCATCAGTGATTGAAACCGAAACGATGCTGCATTTATCAACAGTGCTTGAAGGGCAAGCCGATGATCCGATGATTAACTCGCTGCGCATTGCAGCAGAGTTACACCCAACACCCGCGGTGTGTGGTTATCCAAGATTATCGGCTTATCAAGCGATTAAGCAGATCGAAACCTTCGACCGCGGCTACTTCACTGGCATGATCGGTTGGTGCGATGCTAGGGGGAATGGCGAGTGGGTTGTCACGATACGCTGCGCTGAAGTGAGCCAAAATGAGATGAGTGTGTTCGCTGGAGCTGGCATTGTGAATGAATCCTCACCGCAGAGTGAACTCGATGAAACAGGGGCAAAAATGAGCACCATTTTGAAAGCCGCTGGTATTGAAATTGATGAATTACTTACCGCCTAAGGAGTGGTCATGAATAATCTTAACCCGACCGATTTTACCCCTTGGCCTGAGCAATTCAGCCAGCGCTATCGTGAACAAGGCTACTGGCAACAAAGAACCTTATTTGATTATTTCAGTGATTCCGTCAAAAAAAGCCCTGACGCCATCGCACTGATTGATGAGTTCGGCCAATACAGCTATCAAAATTTATATCAGAAAATGATAAGCCTTGCGGCTGGCTTGAGCTCCCTAGGTTTGCAGCGGGGTGATAATGTCGTACTACAAATGGCCAATCGTGCTGAATTCTATCTCTGCTTTTTTGCCTTGACCATGCGAGGCATTAAACCTGTCCTTGCTCTGCCAGCGCACCGCTATCTAGAGCTGAGCTATTTTTGCCAACATACTCAGGCCAAAGCCTATATTTTTTCAGACGATATCGTGGGCTTTGACGCGCAGCAAACCGCTCAGAAACTACGAAGTAGTTGCCCTTCTCTCTTGCATACCATTGTTTGCGGTCAATCCTCACACGAGCAAATTCAGGAATTAGATACGCTTTACCACTGCGGGGAAGACGATCCTATTACTGATTCGGTCTTTGCTGATCAAGTGGCTTTTTTTCAGCTTTCCGGCGGAACGACCGGTACTCCCAAATTGATCCCTCGTACGCACAATGACTACGCTTATAGCGTACTTGGTAGCATTCAAATTTGTCAGTTTGGCCCACAAACGAGGTATTTGTGTGTTCTTCCCGTTGCGCATAACTTTCCACTCAGCTCGCCCGGTGCACTGGGCGTCTTTTACGCCGGCGGTTGTGTCGTGCTCGCTTCCGATACCACACCGCACACCGCTTTCCGTTTAATTGAGAAGCACCACATTACTGTCGCAGCACTAGTGCCGCCGTTAGCGCTACTGTGGATGAAATACGCCGAGTCCGCTACAGAAAACATCGCGAGCCTCACTCTGGTACAAGTCGGCGGGGCGAAGTTTAGTGAGGCCGCAGCAATGCGCTTACCGACGATTCTCCACTGTCAATTACAGCAAGTGTTTGGAATGGCTGAAGGGTTGGTTAATTACACACGACTTGATGACCCACTCAGCGTGATTGTTACTACTCAAGGACGTCCAATTTCAGCTGATGATGAAGTGATGATAATCAACGATGAGGGTGAGCCCGCCGCTATGGGTGAGGAAGGCTTACTCATGACCAGAGGCCCTTATACGATTCGAGGTTATTACCGAGCTCCAGAACATAACCAGTGCTCATTCACCGACCAAGGCTTCTATATCACAGGTGACAGAGTGCGTAGGACGGCTGAGGGCAATATTATCGTCACGGGACGAGAGAAAGATCAGATTAATCGTGGTGGTGAAAAAATCGCAGCCGAAGAGGTTGAAAACCTGCTACTTCAACATCAGGATGTTCATGATGTGGCTTTGGTTGCTATTGCTGATGAGTTTCTTGGTGAACGCAGTTGCGCCATTGTCGTTCCAGATAACGGTAAAACGCTCAAATCCATTACTCTGAAACGATTTTTACACGCTCAAGGATTAGCAGAATTTAAGATCCCTGATCACATTCATTTCGTCGATGAATTACCCAAAACCCCTGTGGGCAAAGTCAACAAAAAATGGTTAAGAACGCAATACTCTCACTAATCATGGCAATACAGGCGCTCAAAATAACGTGAAGATGGAAAAGCCGATATCGTCGATATCGGCTTTTACTAGGCGATGCGTTCTCTTTCGCTAGTCTAGTCGCCCAGTATACTCAAACCGGTTGCTCTTCAGTGGAACGCGTGTCCGTGACTTGATGTGACGACTGAGCAACAACACTAGGCTCCATCACATGCCACCACTCTCTTAAAGTTGAATATTTAATCATCTCTGAAAAGGCGCACTCTATGCCCATCTTGCGCCATGATTCAAATAAGGTAACCGCGCGGATAGAATCTAAGCCAAGAAAAGTGAGCTTCTCATCCAAATCCACTTCATCTAAATCGAGATCCAATAGCTCAGCCACTTGCTGACGCATCTGTTCAAGGCTCAATAATCTGGTTTCTTGTCTGTGGATCATTTGTGGTTTTAGTGCCTCAAGCGAAGTCACGCAGCCAACACGCTCTGTGATGTATTTCAACGTATGATGATGATCTTCCAAAGAGAAGTCAGCCACAGCATCACCGACCACAAAAGGCTGTATATCCAACATAAAGGCATCTAACGCCGTAGATAAGATACCTATATGTGCATAGACACCCACAATGATCAACTGGTCACGCTGTGTCTCTTTCATCCACTCCAACAGCGGCGTTTTCTTAAACGCGCTATAACGCCATTTGGTGTATTGGATATCCCCGTCTTCAGGTGAAAGCTCAGACACAATCTCAGTATCTTTTGTCAGCCCTGTTCCCCAAAAATCAGTCAGCAGCGCTCTCTCTACTGGGTCTTGGTTAGGAGGTTGTGCTGTGTACACCACGGGGATATTTGCCTGACGAGCCAGTGATTTCAGCTCTGAAATATTCGCTAATAACTCAGGAACGGGTGCCTGAGAATGATCAAAAAAGTTGATAAAGTACTTTTGCATATCGTGAATGAGCAGTACCGCTCTATCCGCTTGGACATGCCAATGAACTTTGTTTTTCGGAAATGTTTCAGCCAACGGAATGGAGTAGCTGGCTATTTTGGGAATCGCCATAAATGTAATCCTTGTTAAAAGAGGCTTTTCTCGTTCGTGATGCCTTAAAGCCAATAACGACTTCAGAAATAAGAGGCTCGTATTCGTCGACAACTGCCACCTAAATGGTAACAATTATCATTTCATTAATACTAAAGCAGTCTACGCATAAAAATCAATTGTTAATGAGATTAATTCTCAATTATGTGCGTAACATGTCGCTCTCGACTCACGGCAACGCAACAAGAGCCCACCGCAAAACGAATAGCTAATTCATCGTTTGCGCCGCAGGTTGGGAAGTGACCTCATCTGAGGAGACGTTAGGTTCTGAGCTTGTGTTAACGATAAGCGCTGGATCAAACAGAGTCGCTTGGCGTAATGAGCGAAATGCCATCACCATCAACGCACCAATTCCCGTTGCACCTAAACCAAAAGTGAGGATCGACATCGTTGGTGCTAGCACTTTACCCAACGCCCCTAAACCGAGTGCTCCAATCGAGTCTCCCGATACATCTTGCGCCGTCCATAAGCTACTTACGCGGCCTAACAGGTGATCTGGAGTGTGTCCTTGTACGATCGAATATTGAATCAGAGAAGCGACCGAACCCAAATAACCATAGCCAACTAAGATGAGAGCAAACCACCAAAAATTATTCACAAGCCCCATAGCCACAATCGCTAAAAATGAACCTAACGTCGCGTAGATTAAGACCATTCCTGGCTTTTGCGACTGTTTTACCCAACCTGAAGTCAGTGCGCCACACATCGCCCCCAACGGAATGGCCGAATACATCACACCTGCGTTAGCGGCGGTGCCCTGAAATGAGACTAAAGCTAACGCAGGGAACATCACTCTAATCGCAGTTGCTAATGTTTCGAGTGTGCCAAACAGCACCACACAGCCAACCACTTTGTTTGAAAATAGAAATTGAACACCTTCATACAGTGATTGAAATGGATTCTCTGGCGAATGATGTTGCGGTTTCATCGAAGGTAATCTAAACAGTGGGATCAGCGTACAAAGCGTTCCAACAGAAGCCGCAATATAGTTCCAACTGACATCACCGACAGTGATCAGTAAGCCGCCAATCGCTGGTGAGAGAACCATACCTAATCGAACCGTTAACATGCTCAATGCGGCAGCTTCAGGTAATTTTTGTCGCCCAACAATGGTCGGTAAAGCAGCCATCAAGGCCGTCATACCCATAGCGCCAAAAAAACCATCCCACACCGAGAGGATATAGAGAGCCGCTAAGGAGGATTGCGCGACTATGCTATTGAATGCTAATGCAGCAAACCCAATACCACAGGTCGCGCGTGCGAACAAAATCAATCGACGGCGATCGTACTTATCGGCCAATACGCCTCCTAGCAGCAGGCCAACAAACATCCCGATACCATCCAATGCCATGATAAGACCTACCTGCAAGGTCGAACCGGTCATTTGATGTATCTGTATCGGCACTGCGACCGTCATCATGCCAAGAGCAAGCACTGACATCATGCGGGCCATAAAGACCATTCGGAAATGTGGGTTGTTTTTCAGTAGGCTAAAATCTAAAAATATATTCTTTATATTCATACTATTATCTATTCAAACCAGAATGTAATGCTTTCAAAACATCGCGAAGATTAAGACGAAACCAGCCTTGATACGCACTGGTTTCGTCGATGGTGGTTTTTGTTATTTTTTCAGTGCAGCCTTCGACTCCAGCAGCGTATTTAAACATTCGCCAATCTGGCGTACATTTTCTGGGGCCAAAATATCTTCATGTGAACAATCAAACTGATGTTTAATCAACTGGCCGACAAAAGATTGCCAATGAGCATCAATATCATAACCATCTGGCACCGTACGTTGCGCCACGAAAAGGTGGGCCGGACCTTGATAATCAGACGTTTGTGCCTGTGCAAGTAGACGTACCGCATCTTCATAGTTAGCGGTAATCTCATTGAACATCGCCAAACGTTGCTCATCTAATTCAATATCGGTTAGCTCATTGATGGCCAGAAACTGCTCTTTTTCACGCTCAATTTCGTACTGCTCTTCTTCATCCATCGGGCCATCCCAGCTCTGACCTTCCGGTGGATAGGTATCCAATAACCCTAAAAAGTGCACCTCTTCACCCTGCTGTTGAAGCTTCGCGGCCAATTTTTGTGCCACAATTCCGCCAAATGAATAGCCTAATAGATGGTAAGGTCCAAATGGCTGTACCTCTCTTAAGACGGGTAATAAACGATCACACACTTCTTCCATCGTTTCACTGGTCGCCATCGCTCCGCCGGGCCGAGGTGATTGCAAACCATAAATGGGATAATGTCCTGTCAGATATTTAGGTAGCCCTGTGTATTGCCAAGCAAAGCCAGAAGCAGAGTTGACGCAAAAAAGTGCTGGGCCACTTCCGGCACGGATAGGCAGCACTTCACCAAAACCAGCTAAGGTGGGGTCGTTAAAAGCATCTTCATCCAGCAACAAACTCGCCAGTTTCTCCACCGTAGGATTGACCATGATTTGACCAACTGTGACAGGTAGGTTTAGCGCTCTTCGAATATCTGCCGCTAATTTCATCGCCAGCAGTGAATGCCCGCCGAGCGTAAAGAAGTCATCATCAGCAAACAGTGTTTCGACAGCCAATACTTGAGCAAATAGCGTCACCAATTGTGTTTCAAGGCCCGGATGAGCCTTGCGCCCTACCCGTGCTGCGACGTCATTTGGCCGCGGCAATGCTTTTTTATCTAGCTTGCCGTTGGCGCTAAGCGGATAGTGATCCAGTAACACGATAGCCGCGGGAACCATATGGGCTGGTAAATGTTCGGAAAGTTCAGCGCGTAGCTTCTCGCCATTCGTTACGCTCATATCATGCGCGATGACGTAACCGATAATTTGCCGTTCATCAGCGCCCAACATACTTGAATGGGTAGAGAGCGTCTGAGCACAGACCACCGCTTGTTTTACCGCAGGAAGTGCCTGTAATGCGCTTTCAATTTCACCCAGTTCCACACGCTGCCCGCGAATTTTTATCTGATCATCACTGCGTCCTAAATACTCAATCGAGCCACACGCTAACCAACGTACGACATCACCAGTGCGGTACATTCGCTCGCCACAAGTAAACGGATTGGCGATAAACCGATCCGCCGTTAACGCACTGCGATTAAAGTAACCGATGGCTAATTGCTCGCCAGCAAGATAGAGCTCGCCCGGTACACCGATTGGTACCGCTCTTAAAAAGCTATCGAGCACATAAACTTGGGTGTTCCATACCGGTAAACCAATCGGTGCACTACGGCCAACGCTTGCGTTTAATGCCTCGCCGTAAGCTGGATAGTAAGTCACGTCAACCGCCGCTTCCGTCGGGCCGTACAAGTTATGCAGCGGTGCATTAATTCTACGTGCGTACTGATGGCAGAGCTCTTTCGCAAGCGCTTCTCCTGAGCAAAATACTTGCTTGAGGCTTGGTGCTACGGTGAAACCCGTTGGGTGAGTTGCTTCAATTGAGGCCATGAAAGCAGCCAGCATTGAAGGTACAAAGTGCATCGTGGTCACGTGATAATCGTCAATTATTTGCAATAACCATTCAGGGTCTTTATGCGCTTCAGCCGGAGCCATCACTAAACTCGCCCCTTCCAGCAAGGGCCAGAAAAACTCCCACACGGAGACATCAAAACTGCACGGCGTTTTTTGCAATACCACATCATCAGAGCTCAAAGGATATTGGTGCTGCATCCACTTCAATCGGTTGACAATCGCTTGATGAGAAACCAACACCCCTTTGGGGTTACCCGTTGAACCCGAAGTGTAAAGCAAGTAGGCCGCATTTGAGGGGGTAAGCCCATCTGCGCGGTTCTGCCGCTCTGCGCGCACGGGGGCTGGTAACTTATCCAGCAACAATAGCGCCGCTAAACCTTCAAAACGTGAGGTAAATGAAGAGCAAGTGATGATCAGTGCAGGCTTAGCATCATTGATCATGTAGGCCAAGCGCTCATCCGGGTAGCCAACATCCAACGGTAAATAAGCCGCACCACATTCGATAATACTGTAGATCGCCAAGCTCAAGGTTGCGCTGCGTGGCAAGGCAACAGCAACAATATCCCCGGCCTTAACACCTTGCTGAAGCAGCAAATCGGCAATAGCGGCCACCTGCTCAGCCAGTGCTTGATAGGTAAAACGGTGCTCACTATCAATTAAAGCCAACTGATGTGGAGAACGTTGTTGCTGCGTGATCATCAAATCACGCAGTGTCGTGCGTTCAACGGCG
This sequence comes from Vibrio sp. 1151_11, assembly GCF_029478525.1. Classification (NCBI taxonomy): domain Bacteria; kingdom Pseudomonadati; phylum Pseudomonadota; class Gammaproteobacteria; order Vibrionales; family Vibrionaceae; genus Vibrio; species Vibrio sp. 1151_11. Next base: position 23,908 of record NZ_SHMN01000026.1, read on the forward strand.
GTTTTGGTCTGGTTGACGCGTTGCTGCAATTCAATTTCGCCACTTAACCGCAGATCCCATTCAGCGAAAGGCTTATCACTCGAAACCATAAACTCATCCAGCATTTGCTCAAATCGTTGTACGATCTGTTTTGCTACGCCGACTCGGTCTCGATATTCAAACAGGATATGCAGTTGCTCCCCCGGTAAGATGAGAATGGTTAATGGATAATGGGTATAGCCACGATTGTGGATAGCCATTAATTTCGCGCCGCTAAAGTCTTGCTGGTACCAACGGCTATGATCTGGATAGTTTTCGACCACCAACAAAGTATCAAAGAGTGTTTTTCCGCCCACCAGTTGCTGGATCTCACCCAAGCCAAGTTCATCGTGCTCCAGTAATTGGATCTGGATCGCTTGGTGCGCTTTTAATTGTTCACTCAAACTAAGGTGAGGTTGCAGTGTCACACGCACCGGCACAGTATTACTGAATAACCCTATCTGTTCATCAATACCGGCAATACGGCTGAACCGACCAGAGATTGGCGTACCAAAAACCACCTCTTCGCGGCCCGTCATGCTGGCGAGAATACTCGCCCAAAGGCCTTGCATTAAGGTGCTCATGGTTAAGCCATGATGTCGTAAACACTGATTTAACTGATCCGTTTTATGCTTTGATAGCCATAACTGATGCTCGTTAACTTCCTCGCTAAGCGGAATATCATCAAAAGCCATACTCGGCTGGACATCAGCTAATACTTTGCGCCAAAGCTCGGTCGCAACGGTTTTATCACGCTGCGTTAGCTGGCTCACAACATGAGCATAGCCGACGGTTACCGGAGGTAAATTCGAGACCCCTTGGGCGTATGCACTGAGAAAGTCATTCAATAAAATCGGCGTTGACCAGCCATCTACCACCAGATGATGTGCCGAAAGGAGCAGTGTGCTTTGCTGATCACCATGAAAAATCAACTGGGCCTGCAATAAGCTGTGGGTAGGATCGTTAAGGTCAAACTGGCGGCTTAGCTCTTGCTTCTCTAACTGATCAATCAACGCGCTTTGCTCATCACCACTCATATTTGTTATGTCATAACGTGTCAGTGGCCAGCTTGGGTTAACCTGCGTCATCACCTGTACGGTGCGCCCCAATATCGAACTATCAAATCGAGCGAGCAACTGCGGATGACGCCTAATCACCGCATTAAGCGCTTCGCTCACGCGATGCTCAGACAGTTGACCTTGGAAAGTAAGACGCGTGGTGGAGTTATAACTGCTATTTTTATCCCCTAATTGAGATTGGAACAGCAATCCTTCTTGCAAAGGCAATGCTGGCAGTACATCCGCTAACTTGCCATAGTGGTGTTGCAATAGGCTCGCTTGTCGCAGTGTGATTCCCGGCTCGGTATAGTCAGCAGGTACAGAGAGGTCCAACTCAGCACTATCGCCAACTTGTAGCGCTTGCTGTATTTTGAGCAGCTCACTTTCAATCTGTTGGCTCAGCGACACCATTTCCTGTTGGCTGAACAGATGAGCATTCCAAGACCAGTTGAGCACCAATCGCGGCGTTACCGATTCTTCGACGAAAATATTTAGCTCTAAGGGATGCTGCAATGCCCGTTCACTGTTTAAGGTGACAGCAAATGTATCGGCAAACTGCCCACTATATTGCTGTGGTGACCACTGACCATCGCTGCTTTGGAAACGACCAAGGTAATTAAACAGCAGTGACGGTTGGCGTGTATTCGCCAACGTGCGTAACTCATCTCGATACGGATTATCAAGATAGCGCAGCACCATATAACCTAGCCCTTTATCTTTCACACTGCGCTTACTTTGCTTCACTTCACGTAACCGCTCGCGGTAATCACCCTGCTTTGGCACGCTAATGATCAACGGATATTCGGTGGTAAACCACCCTAGGGTTTGATTGAGATCGATCCCCTCTTTACACTCTTCACGGCCATGAGATTCGACGTTCACTTTAATCTCTTCACACCCATAAAGTCTTGCGATCGCCCCCGTAACCGCGGCTAATAGCATCTCTTCAATATCGAGATTCATCTGGTGTGTGGGTAATTCAAATAACGGCTGCGTAACGGCATGAGAGAGTGGCGTACGCCAATGCGTCATGCGTATTTTATCGACAGGATCCTTGATGGGAGCAACAGCACGCTGTGCCTGCGCTCGCCAAAATGGCATTTGCGCAGCAGCGACCGCTAAATGTTGATACAGCGCTTTTGACCAACAATGGATACCGGTAACCTCCTCAGAAATCACCGCCACTTCACCTGCGACTTGCGCTTGAGTTAATGCCTGCAACTGCGGAAGCAATATTCGCCAAGAGACACCATCGATAAGGAAATGGTGAGCAAGGATCATGAGACTTTTATGCCCACTGCGCTCCGTTATCATCACCAAGCGTAATAGCTGACCCGATGATATTGACATCGACTGACTGCGCTGGCTAAACAGACCGTCCAACACGTTGCCATCTAGCCTCTCAACCGAAACCGATTCTACCCAGTTTTTTACATCAAGATTTTGCAGCGCCTCAATATGGTATTGCTGCTCTTTTTGGACCAAGCGACATACGGAATGGTTGGCGACCAGTTGCACTAAACTGGCTTGCAAGTGCGCTAATTGGGTTTCGCTTTCCACCTCAACAAGCACACTTTGCACATAACTGGTTGTATTAGAAAATGTCTCCTCAAACCATTGCCACATAGGCAGAGGCCGAATAATGCCTTCTTGTTTCTCGCGCTGTTGTTGCTGTAGTGGCGCCATTTGGCTCGCCATCATACCCAGTTGACGGGCTGCAAAAATAGCTTTGGGTCGTAGATCATAGCCCGCCGTGCGCAATCGCGTCCCAAGGCTCATTGCCGAAATACTGTCCCCGCCTAGGTTAAAGAAGTCATCTGACATTCCTACGTCACTGACACCGAGTAGCTCGGTGATCGCATCACATAACAGCTGCTCTGGTTGGCTTATTGGGGCCACGCGTTCGCTACGCGTGCCTGCCGAGTACTTAGGGAGCGCTTTTCTATCGATTTTCCCATTCACATTCAAAGAGAAAGCATCCAAGATCATCACATTGGCTGGCTGCATATAGTCAGGCAGCGCCTGTGCGATAAGACTTTGCAGTCTTTGCTCTGTGAACGCGGGTTGAACTGACTCACTCTGAGCCCCTTTTTCCAAAGTACAGTAAGCCAATAAACGATGAGTATCGCCAACATGCTCTGCCACGACTACCGTCGTATTAACACCATCAATCGCATTAATAGCACTTTCTACATCGCCCAATTCAATACGAAAACCGCGAATTTTGATTTGGTGATCACACCTGCCAACAAAATCCAGTAGCCCATTGTCTCGCCACTTCACCAAATCACCAGTGCGGTACATTATCTTGCCATACGCAAAGGGGTTCGCCACAAAACGTTCTGCTGTCATACTTGGCTGGTTGAGGTAGCCCTTTGCTAACCCCGCACCCGATAAATAAAGCTCACCCACCTCACCAATAGCGACAGGCTCTAAATTTTCATCAAGCACGTAAACACAAGCACCGGCAATCGGTCGACCAATGACAGGCGATGCATCTGCATCAAGCGAAGCGCTGATCGCATCAACCGTAAATTCGGTTGGTCCATAAAAATTTTCCACCAGCAGTTCGGGAAACTCACTCACACGGGACCAAAGCTTTTGTGGTATGGCTTCACTACCAATCAAAACTAACGTCGGCACGTGAGCGTTCGTCATTAATCCACTATCGAGCATTTGATCAAACAGTAAAGGCGGTAAATCAAGAGCATCGATATTATCTTCAGCAACACACTGAACCAGTTCGTAGGCGTCTTTCCGTTGTTCATCGTCATACAAATACATAGTATGGCCAGACAGCATCCAGAGTACTTGCTCCCAAGAAGCATCGAAGGAGAATGACGTCGTATGCGCCGCACGAACAGTAATAGCTTGTTCTGGTAACTGACGACGTGTCGCCAGTTTTCTGATGGCCGCAGAAAAAATCGAACCTTGATGAGAGCGCAGTAAATTCAACAGCGCTCCATGTGTGTTCATGACTCCTTTGGGGTGGCCAGTCGAACCTGAAGTAAAGATGATATAAGCCACGTCGCTGTGACTGAGCGTCGGTTTGAGTTGTGGCGCTGTGTGAATGCGAGCCAATTCAGGAAGAGCAATAAACCTAGGGACGTAGCTTATCGATGAATAAGCCATGTTTTGCTCATCCTCCTCCACAACTAAGCACCAAGGGCGTGCTTGTTCAACAATCGATTCAATACGTTCTATGGGATAATCAAGATCGATAGGCAGGTAAATCGCACCCGCTCGCAAAATCGCTAGCATAGTCACGACGCTTTCAGGCCCACGTCGTAACGCGACACCGGCAATATCACCTTGGCGCAAGCCCGCGGTAATCAGTTGATCCGCTCGAGTTTCAATGAGGTGATTGAAGGCATCAAATGTCCAACGCTGCTGTTTAAACACCAAGGCATCTTCGTTTGGCTTGCTCTCAACCGTCTGCTGCCATACATCCAGCACAGTTTGCTCTGTTTCATGTTCATGTTGTGGCCCCACCGACCACAAAGTAATCTGCTGCTTCTCGCTCGGCGGGATTAACTCTACCAAATCAAGTGGCTGTGTTGGATGGTTGGCAATCTGCTCTACCATCGCAACCAAACGAGCGGCATGAAGTTCTAATGACTCTTGGCTATATTTGGTGCTGTTGGCCGTGATATTAACACTCAATGTCTGACCATCGAGCACTGGCGAAAATTCAATCTCATCAATCGGACCTGCCGAGAGGATATGTGTCTCAGTCTCTACGCCAGATAAACTCAGTGCAGCTTCAAAGGGTTTAAAGTTGAGTATCGGGCCATAGAGCGGCTGGCCTACTAATCCCAGATCGCGTTGGATCTGCTCAGCGTCATACATCTGGTGGCGACGAACTTGGCGGATGGTTTTATTCATCTCTCGCGCCACATCAATAATGCTCATTTGTGGATGAAGTGACAGCGCCACCGGCAGTACATTCACTACCGCACCAGCGGCACAAGTGGCGGCATTGCCCATTCGGCGCATAAAGGGGACACCGACACACACTTGCTCTTGCCCAGAATGTAAATGGAGATAAGCAAATACCATCGCCATCGCAAGCTCGGCGGGTAACAACTGTGGACTATAGCGAGTTAACCACTCTCCACCGATTAATGGCACGGTGTGAGTGATGGTGCTCGATGATGTATTGGCTGCGCTACCTGTGGTGAGCGAAATAACATTGGGTAAATGAGCCGCTTGCGTTTGCCAAAAGTCATACGCCTGCTGGCGCGCTGCCGAGTCTAAAAATTGCTGATATTCTTGAATTACATCACTAAAAGCGCTGAACTCTTGAGGTTTCGCAGCGCCAATCCGCCAATGGTTATAAAGTTGGCAGATGTATTGACTGATGGCATTCACGCTGAACCCATCCACGTCAATATGATGGTAACGTTGATACCAAAACCATTGCGGTGCATTGCTTGAACCAACATCAATTAAACAGTGTCGGAAACGCCTCTTTCTTGCTGAAATGTCCAACCGCTGCGCAAGATCGTGCTTCATCCACTCCCGAGCCGACTCTTCTGGCAAGGCGGCTTGTGAAAAGTCGAGAATTTCAAGCCACTGCCCTTCTTCATCCGCTGGATAAAACTGCTGCCTCACGCTGCCATCGCTCTCTAGATAATGGCAGTGGAGGGAATCAACGCCTTGCAAGCCGATGGCTACCGCGTTTGAAAATAACTCAATATCGATTTGACCTTGAATCACCACGTAGTGGGCAACATTAAATTGCTCTGGATTGGGCATCATCTGCTCGGCAAACCAAATACCTTGCTGTGTGCCGATAAGAGGCCACTGATCCTCTTGCACTGATGAGTTGTGCATCTCTTTATTCCTAACAAAAGTCATTGTCTATGTCCCTTTTTGTTACCCCGCTTAACAAGCATGAATGAACAGCGCCGCTATTGCAGGAGTCAAAACTCGTTTGGTTTAAGCTCGAATATCTAACCACTGAGCTTCAATGTAGTTGCAACACTCTTGTTTTGACCTCGGTCCAAGGATGGCTTGCCAACCAGCGGGAATAGCTTTGAATTCTGGCCATAAACTGTATTGATTATGCGAATTGATCAGCACTAAAAATTGATGCTTAGATTCATCAAAAGGGTTGGTGTATTTTTCTGACATATTTCTCTCTACCGCTGAAAATTAAAGATAAGGTTCTAAAACATATGACAAGCCATCGATGATCCCGCCGCGCCAACAGAGTCGATCGTGACCGCCGTCAAACAGACGAAATTGAATCCGATGCTGTTGTGAAGCCAATTGTTGGTATAGATCTCGACTTAAATCGATCATGATGTCTTCGCCGCTACCCACTTCGAGGAAAAGCGCAAGACGTGAATTGGCACCTAAACCTTGATGTACCTCTTGGCTCATTTTGCTTAATCGCGAGTCGCTTTTCGGTGGACAATATTCACTGGGGGGTTTAACGATCGAGAAATCGGGCCACCAAAATGAACCCGATTGACAAACCACAGAACCGAATCGCTGCGGCCAGTGTAATGCTGCGTACATTGCCGCTAAGCCTCCTAAACTCTGGCCTACGATCACCGTTTGGTCTGCATCGCGGGTTACTCTGACGCGCTCGTTAATCGAGGGGAGTAACTCCTCCATCACGGCTTGCCAAAACAGCGGATTACAACTGAGATCATCACTGCGTTGTTGAGCGCTAATTTCATCAATCAACACATAGAGCGCCGCTGGAAGCTTTCCACTGTGGGTCGCCTGTGAAAGAGCCTCATAAACTGGCATCGATTGAGACCAAAAACGGCCATCGAGCATCAATACCAAAGGTAACGGCTCAGTGGTGGGTCTTTGCGCGGTAGAATAAAGCCAAATCTCGCGCGATGTACCGAGCAAAGTGCTGCGCCAAGTAAAGGTCGAATCAGCACTTTTGAAGCACTGACCTTGCGCTGAATCGAAACCGAGCCACTCTGTTTGCGTAAGCGCTTTAGGCATATGACAAGGTGTTTTCGCGCGCCCCCACTCGCATTTTGACAAATCATTTTGAGCCAGTGGATCAGCGCAACTCAGTGGAAAAATGGAGCGTAGCCATTGCCGATGTTGGTGGCGCATTGCATCGTATGAACCTTGGTAACTCGGCTGCACTAACGCTTCTGGGACAGGAATAAAAGAGTACCCTCCTCGCCAACTCTGTTTGACGCTACCGATATAAAACCACACATCGGTATTATCGACATGAGTAAACTTCGCCATCGAAAAACTGTGATGATCGGTGACACCATTAATATCAACGTAGATCGCTTGATTTGCGGCCACACTCGGCTTCGACCCACGCCATAAAAAAAGCACTTTTGCATATTCGCCATTTATTTCAATTACATAAGGCATGCCGATCGATTGCACATGTGCCCACCAAAGCTCGTCACCAATAGAGCCGCCCTCTTGAATAAAACGGGCCAATACCCCATTGAGCTCAGCCCTCTCTTGTGAGCTCTCCTGATTAACAATCATTACTAAAACCACCCCATATCAAGCCTAGTATTTTTGAAACATAGAAACCAAGTAGCATAAAACCGCATTGATGATATTGCAAATAATAACAATTATCATTAACATTACAACCAGCAACAGTTGATTTGATAATGGTTGCAGTAACATCATTTTTTCTATTAAGGAACTTTTAGGTCATGAAGCCCATGGATATGAATAACGGTAGTAGTAAGGCAGTCAGAAATATCAATAAGACTCAACTCGCCACATTGATTGGCATCCTCTGCGTGAGTACTAGCGCAAATGTTGTCGCGGAACAGCTCGAAAAAAAAGAGCCGCAGAGAAAGCAAGATACTGTGGTTGTGGTGGGTGAGAAATTGGGAGGAACACTGGCCGAAAACACCAGTTCGCTCACCCTATTCACCGATGAAGTGGATGATGGTGAAAGCCGAGATTACTACGATCTGCTCGACCGCGTACCAAACGTACTCAATGCACCGTCGGGCATTCCACACATTCGTGGGGTCGATGGACGTGGCCCTGGCGAAGGTTTTCTTACCTTCATGACAGGCGCAACACCTCGCGTCAATACAACGGTAGACGGCGTGTCTGAATCTTGGTCTGGAGAAGCGTTTGGCAAAGCTGGACTGTGGGATACAGAACAAGTGGAAGTCTATAAAGGGCCACAATCCACCAACCAAGGCCGCAATAGTATTGCCGGTGCGGTTGTGATCAAAACTAAGGATCCAACGTTCCACCGTGAGGGTAAAGTTCGCGCTGGTTATGAAAATGAAGACAGTAAATATCATCTCGCAGGGGTCGTGTCGGCACCTCTGGTTGAAGATACTTTAGCGTTTCGTCTTGCCGCCGAAGGTACCAAAGGCAATACCCCTATCGATTACTCTCTGCCTAACGGCGATCAGTACCCTTGGGATCCTTCCGAGCTCGAATCCTATAATGTCCGTGGTAAATTATTGTGGAAACCTCAAGGAAATGACAAGCTAACAGCCAAGCTAACGGTTGGTAGCCGTAATGAAGAGGGGCAATACACCAACTTCGTTACCAAGCCGGGCACACTTGAACTACATAGCAAAAGTGGCACGCGTCGCCAAGAAACCAAAAGCTGGAATATCAACCTAGACGTCAATTATGTGATTAATGATGAACTGACAACGGATATTTTAGTCGCCCATCGTAACTACACCACCAAGTTCAAAGCTTACCCTCAAACTAATTGGTATGGTGATGTGGATGAAGATAACTACACCGCAGAAGCAAAGCTTACATATCAATCAGTTGATGGAAAGTACAATGCGATTCTAGGCCTAGCCAGCTTCTTCAAAGATCAATACACCGAAACAGATTCATTAAAACGTAAAGATGAAGTTTTAACCAACTCAATCTACTTTGATTCAAGAATTCGTTTGGATAATCGCTGGCAGCTATTATTAGGTGCACGTTATGAAAGAGATGAACTGAAGCGAGATTTCGATCACGCTACCCTACCACTCGATTTTAAAGCCGATGAAGATGACGGCATCCTATTGCCTAAGATTGGTCTATTACTTGATGTCTCAGATCACTCCACCCTCGGTCTTACGGCCCGTAAAGGCTACAATGCCGGTGGATTAGGCTATAACGAGTACAAAGAAGAAGTTTTTGTTTTTGAACAAGAAAAAGTCTGGAGCTACGAGCTAAGTTCTCGTTCAAGCTTCCTGGATGACAAGCTGGATCTGACTGCTAACCTGTTCTACAACGACTACAAAAATTATCAAACTTCGGTCTCTGGTGAGAGCGGCAAACGCTTCGACACCTATATCACCAATATACCGAAAGGGAAAACTTACGGTACGGAAGTTGAAGCCTCTTACTGGTTTGATTCTGGGCTCGACCTGTTTGCGTTTGTCGGTCTTCTTAAAACAGACATCAGCGAAGGACCAACCGGTACCTCTACCAATCTCTCAGGCAATGAGTTCAGTTACGCTCCTAAACTGTCTGCAGGTGCGGGCTTTACTCAACACTTAGATTCTGGTCTATTTTTTGGTGCTCGTGTTAACCACGTTTCCGATTACTATACCGATTTAGCCAACACAGAGAGTAAAACGGCTGGCGATTACACCGTGTTGAATCTGAATGCAGGTTACACTCTCAACGATTTGACGATTCGCGCTTACGTGAAAAACGTCACTGATGAAGAGTACGTGATTCGCCAGAAAAGTGATCTCTACGAAGTCGGCGGTCCACGCACCTTTGGCATAGTTGCTGATTACCAGTTCTAGTTAGTAACTCTGACTCACTCTCCTAGACATCAACACTTTGTTTTTGACTGGGGGAGTGATTTTTCACTCAATCTTAGATAAACGTCGCCACGCAGGCGACGCATCGAACAAGTTCACTCACTCGATAGGTAAAATAGGCATGCTCATCATTCCAAACTGGTCGTCTTTCATCCAATACCACCAGCTTGAAGTGAAGTATCTACCTGAATACAAAAATAAACTTGAAGAGCAAGGGATCTCCCTGCCCTCTTCTTTAAACCAAGCCGTGCTAAAACGCCATTGTGAATTTTTAGCTGGCAGGATGTGTGCAAAACACTGCCTAACCAAACTGGATCAATCACAGTCGCTAACGTTGGAGATTGGCAAGGGGAATCAAGCGGTTTGGCCGCAAAATATCGTAGGCTCAATATCTCATTGCCATGGCTACGCTATCGCAGCCGCCACTCACCAGACTCAAGCGTGTGCCGCTCTTGGTATTGATATTGAACAACTCATACGAGATGAATGGCTCTGTGATATTCGCCAGCAAGTAATGACACCCGCAGAGCACATTTTTGCTCATCACTTTGCCCAATTAGCGAGCTTTATTACGCTGATTTTTTCCGCGAAGGAATCGATTTATAAAGCCATTTATCCATGGGTTGAACAGGTTCTTGATTTTCACGTGGTAGAACTGATCCACGTTGACAAACACGCCAAACGACTCATTTTTCAGATTCACACTGATCTTCATCCTTTTTTAAATCCATCATACACAATCAGCGTTGGTTACCACTGGCCTGACAGTGAGTATGTACTGACTTGGTGTTATTTAAGTCAAGCCCATTTTTCGACACATAAAAAATAGCCTGCTGACACTGCTTTATAACGCCCCATATCAACCTAATACTGGCGTAGCAGCGTACAAAATTCCGTCAAAGGTATAAAACCTTATCTTTCCTTGGTTGTTATTCGCTTGGCAAAGCACGATAATCACCAGATCGGAACTTAAGACTTATATAACTATGACCGAATATTTTTTGTTATTAATCGGCACTGTACTGGTCAATAACTTTGTACTGGTAAAGTTTCTAGGGCTATGTCCTTTCATGGGCGTATCAAAAAAATTAGAAACCGCAATAGGGATGGGGTTAGCGACGACTTTCGTGCTAACTCTAGCGTCAGTGTGTGCGTATTTAGTAGAAAGCTATGTTCTTAAACCATTAGGTATTGAGTACTTACGCACCATGAGCTTTATTTTAGTGATCGCCGTGGTGGTGCAGTTCACCGAAATGGTGGTACACAAAACCAGCCCAACGTTATATCGCCTGCTCGGGATTTTCCTTCCTCTTATCACCACCAACTGTGCGGTACTTGGGGTTGCGCTTCTCAACATCAACGAAAATCATAACTTCATTCAATCCATTATTTATGGTTTTGGTGCCGCGGTTGGGTTCTCATTGGTATTGATTCTGTTTGCTTCCATGCGCGAACGCATCGGCGTAGCCGACGTACCAACGCCCTTCAAAGGCGCATCAATTGCTATGATAACCGCAGGTCTTATGTCACTCGCCTTCATGGGTTTTACAGGATTGGTGAAGTTGTAATATGAGCACAATACTCATCGCTATTCTTGCACTTGTCGCATTGGCCGCTGTGTTTGGCGCTATCTTAGGTTTTGCCTCTATCCGCTTTAAAGTAGAAGCCGATCCTATCGTCGATCAGATTGATGCGATTTTACCGCAGACACAATGCGGTCAATGTGGCTATCCGGGCTGTCGCCCTTATGCACAAGCCATTGCCAATGGCGATAAAATCAATAAATGCCCGCCCGGCGGCCAAGCAACCATTGAAAAATTGGCTGACTTAATGGGCGTTGAAGCCGAAGAGTCTGCGCATGATCTTGATAATAAGGTCAAAACCGTTGCCTTCATTCATGAAGATATGTGCATCGGTTGTACAAAATGCATTCAAGCTTGTCCCGTAGATGCCATTGTTGGTGGAACTAAGGCTCTGCATACCGTGATCAAGTCAGAATGTACTGGCTGTGATCTATGTGTTGCCCCCTGCCCAACGGACTGTATTGAAATGATCCCGGTAGAAACTACGACCGATACTTGGAAGTGGCAAATGAACGCGATTCCTGTTGTTGATGTTACCGACTCTGCCTCACGTGCGCAGAAAAGCGTGAATTAAGGATTGGTATGTTGTCATTAATAGAACAAATCAAAGCTGGCACTCTCTGGAACTTCCCGGGAGGCATTCACCCGCCAGAAAATAAACAGCAGTCAAATCAAACGGCACTGACTCATGCAGGTATACCGCAAGAAATTGTATTGCCACTCAAACAGCATATTGGCCGAGCCGGTGATTTATTGGTCAGCGTTGGCGATAAAGTACTCAAAGGCCAACCACTAACACAATACACCTCAACCTTCATGTTGCCTGTACACGCTTCAACCTCTGGCATCATTACCGCCATTGAACCGCGCACCACGGCGCACCCTTCTGGGTTAAGTGAAATGTGTATTGTCATCACGCCAGATCAACAAGATGAGTGGGCAGTGCGCGCACCACTGGCTGATTATCGACAACACTCCCCAGAGCAATTGATTGAAATCATTCGTCAAGCTGGCATCTCTGGGTTGGGCGGCGCCGGTTTTCCTACTGCAAAAAAAATGCAATCAGGCCTCGCTCGCACTGATATTTTGATCATCAACGCCGCCGAATGTGAACCTTACATCACAGCCGATGATGTACTCATGCAGCACCATGCAGCAGAGGTCATCGATGGGATCAGTATTGTAGAGCACATTCTTAAGCCCAAATTAACCATCATCGGTATTGAAGATAACAAACCAGAAGCAATTCAAGCGTTAGAAGCCGCCGCAATACATAAAGACATCGTGATCCGCGTGATCCCAACCAAATACCCTTCAGGTGGTGAAAAGCAGTTAATTAAATTGCTGACCAACCAAGAAGTGCCTGCGGGTAAAATTCCAGCCGATATTGGCTTGATGGTACAAAATGTTGGCTCTATCTACGCGATTAAACGCGCCGTCATGGATGGCGAACCCCTGATTAACCGCGTAGTCACCTTAACGGGCAATACGTTTAAACAGCCCCGGAATGTCTGGGTTTTATTAGGCACACCCGTACAATATTTACTCGAACAATTTGGCTATAAGGCAGATAAAAAATTACCGCGTCTTATCATGGGCGGCCCGATGATGGGGTTCACCCTGCCTCATTCACAAGTTCCGATCACCAAAACCACCAACTGCATTCTGGCACCCACTCGTAAAGAGATTGCCTCTTCACAACATGAAATGGCCTGCATTCGCTGTGGTCAGTGCGCGGAAGCCTGCCCGGCCTCCTTATTACCTCAGCAACTGTTCTGGCACGCGAAAGCGGAAGAATATGATAAGTGTGAAGAACTAAACCTCAAAGATTGCATTGAGTGCGGGGCTTGTGCTTATGTTTGCCCCAGTGAAATTCCATTGGTGCAATACTATCGTCAAGCCAAGGCTGAGATAAAAACTCGCCAGCAAGAATCAGAAGCCGCTGAACGTGCCAGAGTACGTTTCGAAGAGAAAAAAGCACGTTTAGAACGCGATAAAGCCGATCGCGAGAATCGTTTCAAAAAAGCAGCCGATGAACGTCGTCAAGAGATAAAACACACAGGCGGCGACGATGCGATTGCAGCGGCCATTGCTCGCGTTCAAGCGCAAAAAGCACAAACAGAAAACAACCCAAGCACCGTAAAACCCGCCGTTGCTGCGGCTATTGCTCGCGCTAAAGCCAAGCAAGCCGAAGCACTGCAAGCAGGTCAAGTCGAGCCAGATAACGCTGAAATGGTTAAATTGCGCGAAGAGCGCAAACGTCAAGCTCGCGAGAAAAAAGCGCAGCAAACCAGTGCTGATGCGCCACCAGCAGAAACTGGTGATGATAAAAAAGCGGCAGTCGCGGCTGCCATTGCCCGAGCGAAAGCACGCAAGGCAGAGCAGCAAACGGCGCCAAGTGAACCCCAGCCAACGCTTGAACCTGCACCTACTCAACCTGAGGATGCAAAAAAAGCGGCAGTCGCTGCTGCCATTGCTCGCGCCAAAGCGCGCAAAGCAGAACAGCAAACGGCGCCGAGTGAGCCTCAGCCAACGCTTGAACCTGCACCTACTCAACCTGAGGATGCCAAAAAAGCGGCAGTCGCTGCCGCCATTGCTCGCGCAAAAGCGCGCAAGGCAGAGCAGCAAACGGCGCCAAGTGAACCTCAGCCAACGCTGGAACCTGCGCCTACTCAATCTGAGGATGCCAAAAAAGCGGCAGTCGCTGCCGCCATTGCCCGCGCCAAAGCGCGCAAGGCAGAGCAGCAAACGGCACAAGCGAAAAACAATCATAATTCTGAGGAGAATAATTAGTGGCCTTTTTTATTGCCAGCTCCCCCCATGCACACAGCAAACGCAGCACATCAGAACTGATGAAGTGGGTCGCCTTGTGCGCCTTACCGGGGCTTATCGCGCAAAGCTACTTCTTTGGTTGGGGTACTCTCATTCAACTGATGCTCGCTATCATCATCGCTTTGGCTTTTGAATCTGCCGTTATGCTACTGCGTAAGCGCTCACCACTGTTGGCAATCAAAGATTACAGCGCCGTGGTCACCGCTTGGCTTCTGGCCATTGCCATTCCTCCGATGTCCCCTTGGTGGGTTATCTTTATTGGCCTTATTTTTGCCATCATTATTGCAAAACACTTATACGGCGGACTAGGACAAAACCCATTCAACCCCGCCATGATTGCTTATGTGGTTTTGCTTATCTCTTTCCCTGTGCAGATGACCAGTTGGATTGCTCCAACGGAATTAGCCCCGGATCCAATCTCGTTTAGTGATGCATTTTCACTTATTTTCAGTGGCTTCAACGTAGAAGGTTTATCACTACAACAAATCCGAACGGGTATCGATGGTGTCACCATGGCCACCCCATTGGACGCTGTAAAAACCGGATTACATAACGGTGAGACTCTGCATGAAGCGATGAGCCAGCCTCAATTTAGTGGGTTAGCTGGGCTTGGCTGGGAATGGGTTAACCTTGCCTATTTAGCTGGCGGCTTATTATTGATCAAACTACGTGTGATCAACTGGCATATCCCGATTGCGGTGCTGTGTGGTTTAGTAATGGCAAGTGCTTTCACTGCGCTTATTGAACCGGGAGCAACCGCCTCACCCTTGTTTCATTTGCTCTCGGGCGCGACTATGCTCGGCGCTTTTTTCATCGCAACCGATCCAGTCACCGCTTCCACAACCGTCAAAGGTCGCTTAATTTACGGCGCATTTATTGGCATGATGATTTTCATTATCCGCAGTTGGGGGGGCTTCCCTGACGGGGTAGCCTTCGCTGTATTACTTGCCAACATGTGTGTCCCACTGATTGATTACTACACTAAACCTCGAACCTACGGGCATTAAGGAGCGCTATGTTAACCGCCATTCGCAATAACGGTTTGATTCTCGCTATCTTTGCCTGTGCTTCAACAGGTGTTGTAGCGTTAACCCAATACCTAACAAAAGATCAAATAACCAAGCAAGAGCAGATTCAACTGCAATCGATTTTAAACCAAGTGATCCCGCACAGTTTGCACGACAACGAACTGTACAAATCCTGTACACTGGTGACTGATCCTGCACTTGGTACAGACCAACCTATGCACGCTTATATTGCCACACAAAACGGTGAACCGAGTGGACTGGCTATTGAAGCCATCGCACCTGATGGCTATAACGGCGCGATCAAGGTAATTATTGGCATCAAGCACGATGGCACCATCACAGGGACTCGCGTTCTGTCTCATCAAGAAACACCGGGGTTAGGTGACAAAATAGATTTACGCGTCACTGATTGGATATTGAGCTTTACTGGCAAGCAAGTCACTGAGCAAAATATCGAGACTTGGAAAGTGCGCAAAGATGGGGGACAATTTGATCAGTTTACTGGAGCGACGATTACGCCGCGAGCCGTCGTCAAAGCGGTGAAAAATACCGCTCAGTTTGTGAATCAACATCGAGAAGCACTATTAGCACAACCTTTTGACTGTAAAGGAGCCAGCAATGAGTGATCATAAAACACTGATTAAAAACGGGATGTGGAGCAACAACCCTGCGCTCGTTCAACAACTTGGACTGTGCCCTTTACTAGCGGTTTCTTCCACTGTCACGAATGCGCTAGGTTTAGGCGTTGCGACATTGCTGGTTCTCGTCTGTTCAAATGTCACCATCTCATTAGTACGAGATTATGTCCCCAAAGAAGTTCGTATTCCTGTGTTTGTGATGATCATCGCCGCACTAGTAACTTGCGTACAACTGTTAATGAATGCCTACGCTTACGGCCTGTACCTATCGCTAGGGATCTTCATTCCTCTGATTGTGACCAACTGTATCATCATCGGTCGCGCCGAAGCATTTGCCTCAAAAAATGCGGTGTTGCCTTCAGCACAAGATGGATTTTGGATGGGCATGGGAATGACCACTATTCTGGTCATTTTGGGCGCACTGCGTGAAGTAATTGGCAATGGTACACTGTTTGATGGTGCTGATTTATTACTGGGTCATTGGGCAACCATTTTACGCATTGAGGTCTTCCATTTTGACAACAGCTTCTTGCTTGTGCTCTTGCCGCCTGGAGCGTTTATTGGTGTTGGCTTTTTGATTGCAGCTAAAAATATCATCGATAAAAATCTGGCTGCTCGCCAACCTAAAGAACAAAAGCCCGTCATAGAACGAGCACGCGTCACTAACGCTTAGCGAAATCATAAGGAAGTTTTCCAAACGATGAATAATGTCAAACGAGTCGAAATCCTCGAGCGTTTACGGGCCAATAACCCGAAGCCAGAAACCGAGCTTAAATGGAGCACACCGTTTGAGTTACTGATCTCAGTACTGCTTTCCGCTCAAGCGACTGACGTCAGCGTTAATAAGGCCACTGACAAGCTTTACCCTATTGCTAATACGCCACAAGCCATCTTTGAGCTTGGCGTTGATGGGCTAAAGCAATACATCAAAACCATTGGTTTATTCAATTCCAAAGCAGAAAACGTCATCAAAACTTGCCGTATCTTATTGGATCAATACGCAGGAGAAGTGCCAGAGAGCCGTGAAGCATTAGAATCGCTGCCCGGCGTTGGCAGAAAAACGGCCAATGTGGTATTGAACACCGCTTTCGGGTGGCCAACCATCGCCGTTGACACGCATATTTTCCGTGTTTCAAATCGAACCAAGTTTGCGGTGGGTAAAAACGTTGATGAAGTGGAACAAAAGCTGCTCAAAGTCGTCCCTAAAGAATTCAAAGTTGATGTTCATCACTGGTTGATCTTACATGGTCGCTACACCTGTGTCGCAAGAAAGCCGCGTTGTGGCAGTTGTATCATTGAAGATCTTTGCGAATTCTCTGATAAAACTGACCTATAAAATTTAACCAGATCCCCAAAAGACTCAACTCTGCAAGTAGGCAGTAAGTAAACGAATTCCTTTGAACATAGATAAACTCTGTGATTGGAGTGGGTGAACGTAAGCCAACATCATCGCCACAGTGGTCGGGTGGGGATAGATATTTCATCAGAAAGTTAGGAGCTCAACATGTCAAATAGTCGTATTTTGCACACCATGCTACGCGTAGGCGATTTAGAAAAATCGATCGCGTTTTACACCAAGGTCATGGGTATGCAACTGCTTCGTACTAATGAAAATACAGAATACAAATACACATTGGCATTTCTGGGTTATGGCGATGAATCTCAGGGTGCGGTGATCGAACTGACCTATAACTGGGACACCACAAGCTATGACCTAGGCAATGCTTTTGGCCACATCGCCATTGGTGTTGAAGATGTGTATACCACCTGTGACGCGATTAAAGCGGCTGGAGGTAATGTGACCCGTGAAGCTGGCCCAGTAAAAGGTGGCACCACGCATATCGCTTTTGTGAAAGATCCTGATGGTTACATGATTGAACTTATCCAAAACAAACAAGCATCAGCAGGTTTAGAAGGATAAGCCTCTTTGCGGCATCGGCTAGTTATATAAACTAGATGCGTAAGGTTTCCCGGATAACATCACAAAAAGCAGCCTTTGAAATGGGCTGCTTTTTTACTCTAACGTTATTAGATAATTGTTCGACCCAGTGAAATAACCACACGACGGTTTTTATCTTTGCCGATGGGTGATGCGTTGTCGGCAATCGGCCTGCGTTTACCATAGCCTTGCACTTGAATGCGATCCTCAGGTAACCCCAGTGATTTAAAGTAATCTCTTAATACCTCAGCCCTACGCTCAGAAAGATCCTGACTCACTCCTCGACTATCAACAGAGTCGGTATAGGTAGAAACCAGCACCAAATCAATATCTTGGTTATAGCGAATATAGTCGGCAATTTGCGCAAGCCGTTTTTGCGAAGCTTTATTGAGTTGCACATTATCGCGGTCGTAATGCAGAATCGTAAATGAGATATCTTCAAAACTGTACGTCAGCAAATTGCTTACACAATCGCTAAACACGTTGTACTTCTCTTGAAAAAGAACCGACGAGAGAGCCACTTCAATGCGCTGATCTCGGCTTTGCCAATCTTGGTAGCTAAAGGTTGGATAGCGTCCTTTTTCCAATTCACTGAGTAGGCTCCAAGCGGTTTGGCCACCGATGTAACCATCGAACTGTTTGAAGAATTGCAAATTGGTAATACGGTCTGCACTCTCACCCGGACGCCAACTCGGTGGTAATGACACTAAACTTACATTGCGAGTTTCGCCCATTGGACGACGCATTTTGAGTTCGAAATCGAGGTTAATCTTCTTATTCGCACGTGAAGAGAATTCAGCGTCACCGTAATTGGGGATCGGATGGACCAAACGGCACTCTAAAGGGGTATTCGTCACCATCTGCCACGTAGACTGCTGTGGTGTTGCCACATAACGCTTATCCATCGCCATAGGGGCAAAGGATGTCAGTATGCTGGTCATCACAATAGTGGCAGTAACCCATTTATTCATAACGATTTTATTCTCCGAGCGATACTACAACGATGGCGGAAAATTGCCGCTTCGCTTTCTATTGACTAAGTTAATGCAAAAATCTAGCCACATCACCGCACTATCCAACGCATAGTGAAACCTGCATTTATTAACGTGTTTGGTTTTTATCGTAGAAAGAATCTGTAATAATGCCAGCCCTGTCACACAACCAAGAGCTAGCATGACTGAAGTAAATGAAGCATTGACACTGAAAAAGCGTTTCCGCGGTTATTTTCCCGTCGTCATCGACGTCGAAACAGCCGGTTTCAATGCAAAGACCGATGCACTATTAGAAATCTGCGCGATTACGTTGCGTATGGATGAACAAGGTGATCTGCACCCAGCATCGACGATTCACTTTCATGTTGAGCCTTTTGAAGGTGCCAACCTTGAAAAAGAGGCGCTTGAGTTTAATGGCATTCGTGACCCATTTAGCCCATTACGCGGTGCCGTCAGCGAAGCCGAAGCACTCAAAGAAATTTATAAGCTAGTCCGAAAAGAGCAACGCGACAATGACTGTAGCCGCGCGATCATGGTGGCGCACAATGCTACCTTTGACTTGAATTTCGTGATGGCAGCCAGTGAACGCTGCAAGCTAAAACGAGTCCCTTTCCACCCTTTTGCGACTTTTGATACCGCCGCGCTAAGTGGTTTAGCTTATGGCCAAACCGTTTTAGCCAAAGCGTGCAAATCCGCTGGGATGGAATTTGATAATAGAGAAGCGCATTCAGCGCTATACGATACGCAAAAAACAGCCGAACTTTTTTGCGGTATCGTCAACAAATGGAAGGCCCTTGGCGGATGGCCACTTGTTGAACCTTCAGAAAACAATAACAAGTAAACACAACTAACCGAGAAATATATGAATCCTGTAGTAATTTCTGTATGCATCATGCTGCTTCTTGCGCTGATGCGGGTCAATGTCGTCGTCGCACTGACATTCAGTGCGATCGTCGGTGGTTTAGTTGCAGGGATGAGTTTAAATGACGCTGTTTCTGCATTTGAAAGTGGCTTAGGCGGTGGTGCAACCATCGCACTAAGTTATGCGATGCTAGGCACCTTTGCCGTCGCGATTTCTAAATCTGGTATTACTGACTTACTGGCGCAAAACGTGATTAAGCGTATCCATGGCAAAGAGCATGGCGCGGCCACCACAGGTTTGAAGTATGCAGTTCTGGTCGCGCTGGTTCTAGTTACCATGTCATCGCAAAATATCATTCCTGTCCATATCGCCTTTATTCCGATTTTAATTCCACCGCTATTGGGCGTCTTTGCCAAGCTGAAGCTTGACCGTCGCCTGATTGCTTGCGTGCTCACTTTTGGCCTTATCACGCCCTATATGGTCTTGCCTGTCGGCTTTGGTGGGATTTTCCTCAATAACATCTTGCTCAAGAATTTACGCGATAATGGCCTTGAAAACGTAACGGCAAGCCAAGTGCCAATAGCAATGCTGCTACCAGCCGCTGGGATGATTTTTGGCTTACTGGTCGCCATTTTCTTTACCTATCGTAAACCTCGCCAGTATAAAGAGACGGAACATACTGTCATTAATACCGAACCAAAAGCGATCAACAAAAAACATATTTTGATTGCCGCGCTCGGTATTATCACGGCACTTGCCGTGCAACTGTCCACAGGTTCAATGATCATCGGCGCACTGGCTGGTTTTATGGTCTTCACTTTTGGTGGTGTGATTGCGTGGAAAGAGACACACGATGTGTTCACCAAAGGTGTACATATGATGGCAATGATTGGCTTTATTATGATTTCAGCGGCCGGATTTGCCGCCGTGATGAAAGCCACCGGTGGCGTTGAGTCGCTCGTCGAAGCCTTATCAGTAAGCATTGGCGACAACAAAGCGTTATCGGCTTTATTAATGCTGATCGTCGGTTTGTTGGTCACTATGGGCATTGGTTCATCCTTCTCAACGATTCCAATCATCGCAACCATTTACGTGCCCCTTGCCCTCGCCTTTGGCTTTTCGCCTATGGCGACCATTGCGCTAGTGGGTACCGCTGCTGCGTTAGGCGATGCTGGCTCTCCAGCGTCAGATTCCACCTTGGGGCCAACGTCAGGCCTAAATGCGGATGGCCAGCACGAACATATTTGGGAAACGGTGGTTCCAACCTTCATCCATTATAATATTCCACTGATTGTGTTTGGCTGGATTGCAGCAATGATCCTTTAGTCGAACCCTGTTAACGAGCACAAAAAAGGCTTCCTAGATAGAAGCCTTTTTCTTTGCAGCCTATTTGGGGAGATGCGCTCGATTACGCGCCTTCGTTATGAATCTCTAGGTTGGCGAGATCTTGCTGGATTTCTCGAACCGTTTTTGCATCGTCGCTACGCATCGATTCAAGAAAATCAAGATACTGCTGATCAATATCGCCCGTGACATATTCGCCGTTAAATACCGACGCTTCAAATTTTGCAATATCGCGGTTACCCATACCAACGGCATCGACTAAATCTTCCAGATTTTGGAAAATCAGAGCATCTGCGCCAATTCGCTGCGCAATTTCATCGGCATCTCGACCATGAGCAATCAACTCGTTAGCACTTGGCATATCAATGCCATAGACGTTAGGGAAACGGATCTCAGGCGCGGCTGACACCATGTACACCTTGTTTGCACCAGAATCACGAGCCATCTCAATAATTTGCTCTGACGTAGTTCCACGCACTATCGAGTCATCCACTAGCAACACGTTTTTGCCCTTAAATTCAGAACGAATCGCATTGAGTTTACGGCGCACCGACTTTTTACGCTGTTGCTGGCCCGGCATAATAAATGTGCGGCCAACGTAGCGGTTTTTGACAAAACCTTGGCGATATGGAATATCAATCGCTTGTGCAATTTGCAATGCGATATCGCACGAAGTCTCAGGAATGGGGATCACAACATCAATATCTAAGTCAGCAAATTCGTTCTTGATGCGCTCACCCAACTTTTTACCCATTTCTACGCGCGCGCTGTAAACCGAAATTTTGTCGATAAACGAATCTGGTCGGGCGAAGTAGACAAATTCAAAAATGCATGGGTTAAGTGTTGGGTTATCGGCACATTGTTTAGTAAATAGCTGGCCATCAAAGGTCGCATACACCGCTTCCCCGGGGGCAAGGTCACGCACAAAATCAAAGCCGACAGCATCTAGCGCCACCGACTCAGAAGCGGCCATATATTCAGTACGGCCATCGACTTCACGTTTACCTAAGCAGATAGGACGAATACCATGCGGGTCACGAAACGCGATCATCCCATGCCCAATGATCATCGCGACAACAGCATAAGCACCGCGAATGGTGCGATGTACATTGGCGACAGCACGAAACACATCTTCTGCGGTTACATTGCCTCTGACTGTATCAATTTCATGCGCCAAGACGTTAAGCAGCACTTCGGAATCTGAAGTGGTATTGATATGGCGACGATCTTTTTCAAACAACTTCTGGCGTACTTCGTTGGCATTGGTGAGGTTGCCGTTATGAGCAAGCGTGATACCGAACGGGGAGTTAACGTAGAAAGGTTGAGCTTCTGAGGCACTCGAACTACCCGCAGTAGGATAACGCACATGTCCAATACCCACCGTTCCTTGAAGACGCTGCATGTGTTTTGCTTCAAAGACATCTTTCACTAAACCGTTCGCCTTACGCAGACGGAAACGATTGCTTTCTATGGTACAAATACCAGCGGCATCTTGGCCACGATGCTGCAATACCGTTAACGCGTCATAAATTGACTGGTTTACCAGCGTTGTACCCACGATTCCAACAATACCACACATGTCCTGATCCTCGATTTGCGACAGTAACTGGCGCTAAATCGCGCCAGAGAGAAAACTTGATGTTGCTTGTAAGTGCTCAAAGAACGGCGCAATGATACGGCTAAATTCCGGTACCAATTGCGAGCTCTTCCACCACTCTGAATTTGGAAATGCGGTAAACGCATCCATAAAAAACAAGGCAGCTGAAACAATCAACACACCACGCAATGCTCCAAAAACAATGCCCAGTACCCGATCAGTTCCAGATAGGCCCGTTTTTTGTACCAATTGAGCAATCACATAGTTAATGATCGCTCCGACAATGAGTGTTGCAACAAACAGTACTGCGATGGCCGCGCCATTACGAAACATGTCATCTTTGATATTTGAAAAATACACCGCAAGTTTTGCGTAGTATTGGCTGGCAATAAAAAATGCACCGAACCATATCACTAATGACAACGCTTCTTTAGCAAAGCCACGGACTAAACTGATCAATGCCGATAGGCCGATCACACTTAAAATGACAATATCTAACCAATTCATGAGTTCTACATCTTAAGTTGGCGCGCATTTTAACAGAAAAAAACGCGACGCAAACGTTTTCTTATGGGTTTAGTGGTTTAAATTTGAGCAATTGACCTTTTGCACCGGTAATTTTTTCCAGTTCTAAGAGTTGACGCTCAAGCTTGGTTTTGGAAACATCTGGGCCAATAATGATCCGAGTGAAGCCATTTTCTTGCTTAGTATGAGCTTGATAACCCCGTTTTTGCAGATCTTTAACCACGGTTTTTGCGTTTTCGGCATTCTTTAATGCCATCAACTGAATGAGCCAAGCACTATCTTGGTAATCATTTCTTTCCGCCGTTTCTTTCACTTTCACAGTGAGTGGCTTGCTCTGCGTTGCTGCGTCGCTCTGGTTAGTTTGTGCGATCACTTCAACAGGCGAATCGGGCAACGCGACTTGATCTTCAACGGGGTCGAGAATTTCAAACTTCTCTACGTCGCTGTCTAATTCAGGCTTAATTGGGATGCTGGCAATATCTTCTTTGTAGTGAGTCTTTTTGCCATCTAATACATCAGGCAACACTATCACCCCTATCGCCACCAATATAATTGTTCCTACCAAGCGGCTCTGAAACTTACTTGCCATTTATACTCCTTTGTTCTGCCAGTGCTCTAATACTTCACCCACAGTATGAAACGACCCAACCACGATAATGACATCATTGCTATCGGCTTGTGTCATCGCGGCTTCAAAAGCGCTGACTGGGTTAGCAAAAGGTTTAACGCCAGGCTCAAGGTACTGACACAGTTCACTCGCTTGCGCGGCTCTAGGGCCACTTAATGAAGCAGGATACCAAAGGTTAGCGATTGATTTCAGTTGATGAAGCGTGGCCTTCACATCTTTATCATGCAGCATGCCAATCACTACATGGACCTTTTTGTGTGCGTAACGCTGTTTGAGCTGCGCCACCAAATATTCAGCCGAATGGGGATTATGTGCAACATCAAGAATGATTTCTGGGCTATCACTGATTTTTTGCATCCGCCCAGCAAGTGTTGCGTTGCTCAGCCCATTGACGATATTGACATCACTCACAGCCAAACCGGAGCAGCCGAGTGCCATTAATGCCGTAGCCGCATTAGGCAAAGGCAAGCGAGGGAGCGGTAAATCAGATAACTCAAATGGACCACTTCGCCAATTCCACGTTGTTTCAGAGGTCAGTTCATAGGAAAACTGAATACCGACTTGGTACATC
Organism: Vibrio sp. 1151_11; assembly: GCF_029478525.1. Lineage (NCBI taxonomy): Bacteria > Pseudomonadati > Pseudomonadota > Gammaproteobacteria > Vibrionales > Vibrionaceae > Vibrio > Vibrio sp. 1151_11. The sequence continues at coordinate 48,285 of NZ_SHMN01000026.1, forward strand.
TCCGCACCAATATCATCGGCATGCGCTGCAACCGTTGGTGGTGGCTTAGGCTGGCCGCAAATGGCGGGTTTACCTGCGCGATAAATCCCCGCTTTCTCATAGCCAATAACATTGATGTCATCGCCGAGCCAATCCACGTGATCAATCGCCAAGCTGGTGATCACAGAAACATCGTGATCCACGATATTGGTCGCATCAAGTCGGCCACCTAGCCCAACTTCCAATAAAATGACATCCACCGCTTGCGTTTGAAATAAACGCAGCGCCGCCAATGTACCGAACTCAAATAGGCTTAAACTGATGTCACCCCGTTGCGCTTCAACAAAAGCGAAGGCTTGCGTATGCAGCTCATCGCTGAGCTCAAGCGCATTAATACGCACGCGTTCGTTATAACGGATAAGATGAGGTGAGCTATAAACGCCCACGCGATAACCTGCATCCAATAAAATGGCTTCCATTAATGCACAGGTCGAGCCTTTGCCATTCGTTCCAGCCACGGTAATTACGGTAGGTGCAGGTTTAATAAGATTCGCTTTTTGAGCCACAGCTTGAACACGATCCAAGCCAAGGTCGATAGCGGAGGTATGAATATTCGCTAAATAATCAAGCCACATCGCAAGAGAGGATGTGGCTTGTGGGATAAGGTTTTGAGTCATCTAACGTTTATAACCATTAAGCAGTTAGTGTGTTAGTGCCTACTTTACCCTTTTTCGTGCGCTTCTGGTACAGCGTAATCAGGTTCAGTCGGTGAATCGTCAACAGAAACGACCAATGGTGAGCTGTGATTGGTCAATTTAGCGATCAATCCACCTACGCGTTGACGCATTTCACGGCGATCGACAATCATATCAATCGCACCATGCTCAATTAGGAATTCGCTGCGTTGGAAACCTTCAGGTAGATCTTCACGTACCGTTTGTTCGATAACTCGACGACCTGCAAAACCAATCAGTGCTTTAGGTTCACCAATATTGATGTCACCAAGCATCGCTAAACTTGCCGATACGCCACCCATGGTAGGGTCCGTCATCACTGAGATATAAGGTAAGCCTTTGCTTGATAAACGTTCAAGCGCCGCACTGGTTTTTGCCATCTGCATCAATGACATTAACGCTTCTTGCATACGCGCGCCGCCGCTGGCAGAAAAGCAAACCAAACCACAGTTGTTTTCTATAGCGGCATCAACAGCTCGTACGAAACGCGCACCAACTACAGACCCCATTGAACCACCCATGAAAGAAAACTCAAAAGCACAAGCAACCAAAGGCATACCCAATAGTTCGCCTTGCATCACCACAAGAGCGTCTTTCTCACCACTGCTTTTTTGAGCGGCTGAAAGGCGTTCTTTATAACGTTTTGAGTCTTTAAACTTGAGTTTATCTTGCGGCTCTAACTCGTCACCAATCTCGACACGATTCTGTTCATCAAGAAAAGTCTCTAAGCGGCGACGTGCTTTCATGCGCATGTGATGATCACATTTAGGACACACTTCCAAGTTACGCTCAAGCTCAGCGTGATATAACACTTGCTCACAAGAAGTACATTTAGTCCAAACCCCTTCAGGGATGGATGCTTTACGCGAAGTTACGATATTGCTTTTTTCTAAAATCTTTTCAAGCCAACTCATGGAAGACCTTTACTCTTAACTCTCTCGCGTGATTGCGAGAGATACAAATTTGGGATTTATGCGTGAGGATTAAAACATATAAAATGCTTAGTGTAGACAAAAAACTGGTTGTACCTATTTTCTGGCTGTCATTTCCACACACGTCACGACTCTGTTTTGGACACTTTACGCGTTATTAGTTCAAATTATCAGCTAAAAATAGCGGCCCAAGCGACTCTTTTGGTAAAGAAAATTCTTCTGGATAATCAACAGCAACTAAATATAATCCTTCCGCTTTGGCTGTTGCACCCGCCAGTTTTCTATCTTTGGCTTCAAGCAGCCATTTTATCCATTCGGGAGGCTGCTCACCCCGGCCGACGACAATGAGGCTACCAGTGATATTTCTCACCATATGATGGACAAAGGCGTTGGCTTTAATGTCGATGACGACATAGTGGCCATGGCGAGTCACATTCAAATGCATGACGTTTCGCCAAGGACTATTAGATTGACAATGCACAGCGCGAAAAGAGGTGAAATCATTTTCGCCCAATAAAAGCTGCCCTGCTTGCTGCATTTTCTCAACGTCTAAATCGCCATGATAATGACTGACACCTGAAGATAATATGCCAGGGCGATAAGCATGATTATAAATGATGTAGCGATAACGGCGTGCTGTAGCCGAAAAGCGAGCGTGAAAATCGCTTGAAACCTCAGTTGCCCAACGAACAGCGATATCTTTTGGTAAATGAGCATTGACACCCATTGTCCAAGCGACCATTTTTCGGCAAGCCGTAGTATCAAAATGTATCACCTGCCCTGTGCCGTGAACCCCTGCATCGGTGCGCCCCGCACACAATACTTCAACCGGATGGTTCGCCACAACTGTGAGTGCTTTTTCTAATTCTTCTTGGACACTTTTAACGTCACGTTGTCGCTGCCAACCATAGTATTGAGAACCATTGTACTCAATACCTAAAGCGATTCTCATCATCTGATTCTCTTTGAAAATGGGTCGGGCAGTATAATCGCAATCAAAAAAAAATTCTAATCGACAAGCCATCTACCCCGACAACTTTCAATGTGAAGTTCAGGTCATCTGCAAGTCAGAAAAGGCTATTCAATAACAACGAGGCCGTATATTCACGGCCTCGTTTGTTTTTAAGCTCGGCGATTAATGCTGTCAATCAAGGATTTCGCTTCTCGTCGAATATCATCACTACCATCAACAATGGCTTCCTCTAACAGTTTTATCGCCCCTTTATCATCGTTCATCTCGATGTAAATTTTGGCGAGGTCAAGCTTACCCGCCGCCTCAGAGTTATTGTCTACATCGATATCACCAATGTCACCAATCACATCCGGAAATTCACTTAAACCAACATCTAACTTGAGTTCTTCATCTTCAGGGCTGATCCCCTCTTCACCCTCAACTTGAGCCATTAGCTCATCGATGGTCATGTACTGGCTCTTTTGGGCTTCAAAATCATCGAGTTCATCTTGAATTCCCCAGTTTTCATCAAGAATTTGAGGCTCGTCGGTTTGGATCTCATCGTTCCAAACGGCAAGCTCTTCTTCAGGCACGTCATCTGGGATGGAAGCTTGTTGATCTGGCGTTAAATTAAAACCGTTCCAATCTTCACCGCCTACCTCTAACATTGCATCAATATTCATACCAGCACTATCAATGGTACGAGCATCTAATGGTCGATCAAAAGAGAATGGCGCAGAAGATACACTTTCCTCATCTAGCCAATCTTTTAAGGCTTTCTCATCAAACTCCTGTTTTGAAACACTCTGCAATTGGTCTGCGTCATCATCTTCTAAAAGCGGCTGTTGATCTGTTTCTAGTGCTGGTTCGTTAATTGAAGCAAGTGCATCTTCTTCACCGAATTCAGGTAAGGATTGCTCGTCAATCGCTTCAAAACTTTCTTGAGCAACAGGCTCTGACGCCGCTTCTTGAGGCTCGGCTATCGCATCCGCTAGCGCGTCTTCTTCTGTGTACTCTGGCAGCTCA